>CAZKNM010000145.1:1665-2030 GCA_964554135.1 uncultured Melioribacteraceae bacterium | reverse complement strand
CAGGTTGCTGAAAGAATTAGGATCACATGCGATGATGTTGATCCTTATAATCCCGATAGCTTGAAGTTACTTCTAGGCCGGGGAAGGATAAATGCATTTAGAGCATTGAACGAATCAAATATTGCTTCTGTGAGAGTTACAGACGTGAAGTTTGTTGACGAAGGGAACCATAATGGTTTGTTGGAATCCGGAGAGTCGGCATCGGTAGAATTGACCTTTACAAATTATCTGAATTCTGTTTCGAATGTAACTGTTAGTATTGAAAGCAGCGATCCTGCAGTTGCTATTTCAGGCAATAATTTTGTTATCGGTAGTTTAGATCCACTTCAAACCATACCGAACTCAACCAACAAATTTAGATTTTC
>CAZKNM010000145.1:309-1584 GCA_964554135.1 uncultured Melioribacteraceae bacterium | reverse complement strand
GATTTCCAATGGATTGCGACGCGGATCAACCCGACTTACAGTACGCACAACGCAAACAAAATTACTTTATCTGTAACAAGCAAGGGTGCGCTTGGCTTTAATGATTACCCAAACAACCTTGAAGGAGTCGGATTAAAATATAAAGGTCAGGATAATGTTTTGTTTGAAGGCGCATTGATGTATGGAACCGCTTCCGATAAGTTGATGGATGCCGCAAGAGAGGGGATAACGCAAAGTACGGATTTTACCACCATCACCCCGGTGAAAGTTAGAAACATCGGATCTACAACGGACCAGGAAGGCTCTACAGTATTTAACGATGACGGCGCGGGCAGCAGCAAGCTTGGTATAAAAACAATAATGTTGACGTATAGTTATACAAACCCGCCCAATGATAATTTTATTATTATTAGAACAAAGTTTGAGAATACAACACAAGCAAATATCAGCGGTTTGTATGCAGGGTACTATTTCGATTTTGATATTCCGGCTACGGGAAACGATTATAGCGATGATATGGTTACATACAACGCGGCGGATAATTTTGGCTATGCTTACGACCTTGACGGCCAGCCCCAAACTATATTTATTGGTGCGGCCCTTGTCTCTTCTGATAACCAGGGTTTCTATGCCATTAATCAAGACAGCGTTACGGGAGAAGTAACACCCAACAGCACCGACGGATTTAACGATAGCGAAAAGTGGTATGCAATCTCACACGGACTCAAGAAGTTAATTGCCGGTCCCGCGGATATTTCGTACGTTATAAGTGGGGGTCCGTTCAATGTTGAAGCAGGTAAAACTATTGATGTTGCGTTTTCGCTAGCATGCGGTTCTTCCGTCGAAGAAGTACGGGCAGCAATACGGCAAAGCAGAATAAAGTATCAATCAATTCCGACAGATGTAAGAACCGATGATTCAGCGATTCCTTCAGAATTTGTTCTTTACCAAAATTACCCGAATCCTTTTAATCCTTCTACCATTATCAGTTATCGGTTACCCGAGGCGGGACAGGTTACTTTGAAAGTTTACGATATGCTGGGGAGAGAAATTACCACTTTAGTAAGCGAATTGAAACAACCAGGAGTTTATAACGCAACGTTCAATATTCTTAACTCGTCACTTACAAGCGGAATTTATTTCTACAAATTGCAAGCGGGGAAATATTCTGATGTTAAGAAAATGATCCTGTTGAAATAAGTCCAGGTCGCGATCCACTTCACGAATTTAATTTGAAAAAGCTATTCGAATATTAATTATCTCCGGACGGCTTCC
>CAZKNM010000145.1:0-235 GCA_964554135.1 uncultured Melioribacteraceae bacterium | reverse complement strand
CAAATCGTAAATTTTTTCAACAATATAATTCAGTGGCCAAATCTGTCCGTTATGTGTATGACCCGATAACTGCAAATCAATGCCGTTTTCACACGCTTCGTTCAGTTGAAAAGGTTGGTGATCCATTAAAATAATCGGTAATGCAGGATTAATGCCTTTCACTAACTCTTTTAGATCTTTTCTGCGTTTATCGGAGAATTGCCGTATTGCACGGTCCTCCCGCCCGACGATATAA
>CAZKNM010000144.1:0-2119 GCA_964554135.1 uncultured Melioribacteraceae bacterium | reverse complement strand
TAAGAATCATTGAGACATTACCCAAGTTTCCATCCCCTCCCGATATTTGAAACTTGGGTAATGTCTCAATGATTCTTAAATAAATATTCTTCAACTCTTCGGAAAATCCATTTTCACTTCGATGATCTGTAATTATGGAATAAAGCGTTGTATCTCCCAAATCTTTAATAAGGTAGATGTTGTTGGATAAATCCTCAGCATAAAACTGGGGAACGGGTAAATTCTTTTTCTGAAAATGAGTGGTTAGATTTATAAATGCAATGTTTTCCCTTCTATCGGGATTGTAAACTCCTACTGCCGATTTATTACGACCTACTAAACGGTAATATTCACGAACGGAACCTGATGCGGGGAGCGTAGTTATACTATCGGCTTTTTCCCACCTCCAACTTTCAAAAAGCTTATTAAGAGCTTCTTCCTTTTGCATTAGATGTACTTTATTCAAAAAATATTTTAATATTCATAAATGCTCCCACCGATAAATTCACGCAGCACTGAATCTTTCGGTACAGGTGAATCGTTTGCAACCGGTTCAACTGATTTCAATACTTTATATAATCTGGCAGATCGTAAGTATGCATCTTGGCGCAGCGGATTGTCTTTATAATTTTTCTCCCACTCCTCAAAACTCTTCAGCAGTTTAGCGGCATACAACGGTACTTCATAAGGCATCCCGCTATTAATAATATAATCAGCTGTGTTGATATAGGGAAAAATATTACGCATTTCACTTCGTCGAACATAGTGCCAGTGTTCCAACGTCTGCTGAGGATTATAAGCACGATATACGGAATCACGCAGCATGCGGCGTATCAATCGCAGATCGGTCCAACGAATATATTCATCATCGGGACCTTTCATTTGAAGAAGCGGTTCGAGATAAAGCCTGAATTTTCTTTCATCGGGAATACCCGCCGTCATTTTGGGATAAAGACCATGCAAGCTGTCTATCAATAAGATTTCATTACCGGCGATTTTAAATGAAGAGTTGTTCAACCTGCGTGTACCGGTTTTAAAATCATAGAACGGAATCATAACTTCTTTACCGTCAATGATCTGTTTTAACTGTTCGTTAATCAATTCCAGGTCGAGCGCTTGCGGCGTTTCGAAATCATAATCACCGAATTCATCTTTGGGATGCATCTCAAGATCGAAGAAATAATTATCGATATTGAGAGCTTTAAATTTCAATCCGGACTTTTTTAAAAATTCCTCTAGCTTTATCGTTGTTGTTGTTTTACCTGAAGATGAAGGTCCTGTGATTAAAACCATTTTCAAATTCTTCGCTCTTTCAACGATCAAGTCTGCGGCAAATGTAATATCTTCATGATAAGCAGCTTCAGATACTTTAACTAGATCAACGAACTCCCCTTTTTTAATTCGTCCGTTCAAAGCGGCAACTGTATGAACATCATGAGAAACCGCCCAGCCTAAGATGTGCCAAATCTTCGACCACGGAATATTCTCGGATGGTTTGAATGAGTGTTTTTCTTCTTCATCTCTCTTTCGGATTCTTTCTTCTCTATATAAAATAAATTCTTTGGCTACTTTTGCATGTCCATGCTCTATCAGAATTTTTTCAATGGCATCCTGTACTTCTTCAACATGAGGCGTATAACCATCAAGATATTTTTCTTCCATATATTTAATCACATATTTTGCCAACTTTTCCGCTTTTTGTTTGTCACGCCCACCAACGGCAACAGCAGCACGGTAAATTACATTGGCAATTCTACCGGGATTAAAATCTACAGTCGCACCGTTTCGTTTTATTACTTTGGTAAATTTAGTCATCTCGCCCTTCCTCAAATTATATTTTCCCCAACAATACAATTTCCACTCAAAATTTAATCCAATCATTTACAAAACTCAAAGAGTATGTTCACTACCAAAAAATAAAAAAGACCCACTCCAGTATGTAAATTGAAGCGAGTCTAATTGTAAAACTGAATAAAAAAATCTAATCTGAATCCGTTTTCTATTCTTGATTACATTCTTCTATATTAGTATTAGAATGTGTATAAAAATTCCATATAGAAAGCTCTTTTTCACTATCATTACTAATATATTTATCACAATCTAATGAATTTTTAGAAGCTACATTTTTAAATTCTTTATA
>CAZKNM010000143.1:0-2138 GCA_964554135.1 uncultured Melioribacteraceae bacterium | reverse complement strand
CCAACTGTAAGTAAAATCGATGCAGCATCACCGATACCTCTCCCAAATCCTAATAAAACACCTGCGATAATACCGGGCATTGCTTGCTTTCTGACTACTTTAACAGCTGTTTCAAATTTTGTTGATCCCAGTGAATAGGCACTTTCTTTTAACCCGATTGGAACCATCTTTATCGATTCATCAATACTAATATTCTTCGGTGCAAACATTAAAATATTTGTCTCAACAGATTTTAAATCGATCTCAAGCGAACCGATAGTGGAAATATGCTTTGCCAATATCTGCGCTTTCTCATGATCTTCCTTTAACCGTTCGATATTATTTTTCAAAGCGTACAGACCCGCTGCGGCAATTACACCAACCTGCCGCATACCGCCGCCCCATGCTTTACGCACCCGGTAAGCTTCGGTGATAAAATCTTTCGGTCCGGCAATCACCGAGCCGATAGGAGCGCCTAATCCTTTTGATAAGCACACAGAGAGTGAATCGAAATAAGATGCATACTCTGCAACCGGAATTCCCGTAGCAACGGAAGCATTCCACAATCGTGCGCCATCCAAATGAAAAATTAAATTATATTTCTTTGCCAGTTTATGCAGTACTTTAATATTCTCGATAGGCTGAATTGTTCCACCCGCCCGGTTGTGTGTATTCTCCAATTCAATCACTTTCGTCTTCGGCATGTAATAAGCTTCAACAGGTCTTATCATCGGTTCAACTTGTTCGGCAGTTATCCTTCCGCGGTCACCGATAATAGGTGTAACTTGTATACCGCTCAAAGCTGCCGGAGAACCCGATTCATACTGAAAAATGTGCGCACCCATTTCACAAATCACTTCATCACCGGGATTGGTCCAAACGTTCAGACTAATCTGGTTTCCCATCAAACCGCTGGGAACATAAAGCGCGGTTTCTTTCCCCAACAGTTCAGCCGTATAACGCTCAAGTTCATTAACAGTCGGATCCTCTTTATATACATCGTCGCCAACCTCAGCTTCGGCCATTGCCTTTCGCATTTCCTTGGAAGGTTTTGTTACCGTATCGCTCCTCAAATCAATAACTTTCTGCATAAACACCTCAGAGTAGATTACTTTTTTTGATACCTGGTTTTTATTTTTTTAATAACAAATAATCCTAACATTATTAGAGACGCTAAATAAGAAACCGTTAACACAATTTTAGGATACCTTGTATAAAATGTGATTCCACGTTCCAATGGTGCTTCACCAACATAATATCCTTTAGTAAGCATTTGTGATTCCAAAATTGTTCTGCCGAGCGGATCGATTAAACAACTTATCCCACCGTTTGCAGCTTGAAAGACGGTTCGTCTGTTCTCAATGGCACGCAAAACATTAATCTCTTTATGCTGACGCGGACCGCTGGAATTCCCCCACCAGCTGTCATTAGTAACAACTGCAATTAGATTTGCGCCTTGTTGAACAAACTCGGCGGTAAAATCCGGGAAAACCGATTCTATACAAACCACTCCCCCGACCTTGACGGTATCGATGCCGGTTAAATTTGTACGATCGTCGGTTCTAAATTTGTTTGCCGGAATTTGAAATACATGAATTCCGGGGCCTTCATTCCAATTTGAGATGCCGACACTCCAGAGAATCACATCGGCTAAAAACGGGAACATATCTACAAAAGGAACACGCTCTCCGAAACCAACCAACTTCATCTTTCCGTATTTTTGAACATGGAGATCATAAGGATTGAATAATAGTATCGAATTGTAGGAAGTATACAATACATTCGAGTTTCTTATAGGTTTAGCCTCCTTAGGTGCTTTTTCTTTATCAAAGTAGAAAGTTGCATCGGGCATACCGGTTAGAAGCGGTGTAGAATTTTTATTCACAAAATTTCTTATCCTTCCCAACTCAGAAGGATAAGAACCTGTCAGTAGGTAAACCGGTAAAGCCGTTTCAGGCCAGGCAACAATATCAGCTCCTTCGGAAACACACTTCTGAGATAAATCCAAATATTGATCTAACTGCTCTGATAAATTTCCCCCTCCCCATTTATCCCACGGATTAAAGTTCGGCTGTACGAGTCCTATATTAACTTTATTAGAAGTTATCTGAAAATTACTTACCCTAATAACTCCGTATACCAGAGGAATAATAAAAAGA
>CAZKNM010000142.1:0-2140 GCA_964554135.1 uncultured Melioribacteraceae bacterium | reverse complement strand
ATCAACGACCTGAACATTTCTTTTTCCCCCTGATTGAAAAAACCGTAGAGATCGAGGGCATCTTCCTTAACCGCTAAGTAAGTAAATAGAGAAACGATCTCTCCTTCATCGCCGAGTTTTTCAAATGTGCTGATTGAAATGTTTAACACGTATCCGACACCACCGACATCAAGGATTACTTGTGTTGGTTTCTTCGAAATTATTTTTCCCGTCAAATATCCGATCATTAAAGACCTTTTTAAGCGTTGCCAAGGGAACGCAGATTATTATGCTTTGTTAAGATAATAAACAAAATAATAAAAAATTATAACCATCATAAAGACCTGCACGCATACCCGCGATATGTAAACCGGCAGGCGGGTCAGCGTTCTATTAATAAAGCGCAATAATTATTTTATAACTCTGTCCGGATTGGCATCAATAAATTTTTTCCAGCTTCCGCTCTTATGTGAGATGTAACGGCTTCTGAATGCGTGGCAGACGGCTACGGCCAGAGCATCGCTTTCATCGAATTTCATTTTTTTCTTTTGCATCCCAATAAGTTTTTTTATCATAAACTGTACCTGTTCTTTAGATGCGGCACCGTTTCCAACCACCGATTTTTTAATTTCTCTTGGTGAATATTCTTTGCACGGTAAATTGTTATGAACAGCTACCAGAAGTGAGACTCCGCGCGCGTAACCGATCTTCATTGCAGACTGCACATTCTTACCGTAGAAAGCCGTTTCTATTGAAAATTCTTCGGGCTTGTATTTCTTGATTAGTTTGTCGAGTTCGTCGTATATAACTTCTAACCTTGGGGCGAGTTCTTTTACAGCGGGAGTTAAGATTATACCTGAAGCAATGTGTAAGAAACCGTCTCTTTCGTATTGAATAATTCCGTAACCGGTAGTAATGGTCCCGGGATCTACGCCAAGTATAATCATCGCGATTTTATATCAATGATTGATTTTACATGTCTGCAAAGTCGGCATTTGTGAAGACGTTCTGCACGTCATCACAGTCTTCGAGTGCTTCTATAAGTGCCATAACTTTTTCAGCATTCTCTCCTGTAAGGGAGATATCGTTTTTCGCCACCCAATGCAGTGCAGCATTTTCAATTTCCAATTCTTTGTCTTGGAGTGCTTTCCGTACGGATTCAAAAGATTCAAGCGAGGTTGTTACTTCAAAGAATTCTTCTTCTGTTTGAAGATCGTCTGCACCTGCTTCAATAATTATTTCCATCAAGTCATCTTCTGTCTTACCCTGCTTGGGAAGAGTGATAATACCCTTACGCTCGAACATCCATGCTACGGAGTTTGTTTCACCAAGGCTTCCACCATATTTACTGAAAATGTGTCTTATGTCCGCCACTGTTCTGTTTTTATTATCGGTAACACTCTCGGCTAAAATTGCTGCGCCAGAAGGACCGTAGCCCTCGTATGTTAATTCGTGGTAAACCGAGCCTTCTAGTTCACCGGTAGCTTTTTTAATGGCCCGTTCGATATTATCAAGTGGCATGTTGGCGGCTTTCGCATTATCGACGGCTAATCTTAAACGCGGATTTCCGTTGATGTCTCCACCGCCGTGTTTTGCCGCAATCGTTATTTCTTTGATCAGCTTGGTGAATAATTTTCCTCTCTTTGCATCAACCGCTGCCTTTTTCCGTCTGATAGTAGCCCATTTGGAATGACCGGACATAAAGCTCTCCCGAAAAATTTTTTATTCTACTGCTTCTTTTACATGTATATCTTTTAAACGTATTTGAGGATAAGTTTTGTTTTCCTTTTCAATTGTCTCGATTGTAAATACAATGTCGACCATGTTTTTATCTTTATCTATTCTATCGGCGTAATATCCTAGGTTAAAACCAATGGTGTCGAAAACTTTATCATTACCGTTCTGCCTAAGACACGTAATTAAATGGTTTGTCCCGACAATCTTCGGGGGGTAAACAAGATTCACGTTTTCAGCATAAAAAACGGGTCTCATATTTCCGGGCCCGAATGGTGCAAATTGATTTAATATTCTAATGAATTTCGGAGTTATCTCGGATAATGAAATTTTGGTATCTATGTGAATTTCAGGAAGTATATCTCCAGCATTCATTGACTGGTGCAGAATGGAGTTGAATTTACTTTTAAATTCATCGAGTTTATTT
>CAZKNM010000141.1:0-2206 GCA_964554135.1 uncultured Melioribacteraceae bacterium | reverse complement strand
TGCTTATTTTCAAAATGCACGATACTTGCAATCCCCTCCTTCCGGGATAGAATTCCTGTAGTTGTTGATAAAGTTACCACCTTGTGCGGTCCCGGCGAATTGATTGATGTGATTGTAACAGAACGTGGAATTGCGATCAATCCGAAGAGAAAAGATCTTTTAGATGCGGTTAAAAACTCTAACCTTCCGATTAGAACAATAAAAGAAATTTATGACGAAGTTAACGAAATATGCGGCGGTGCCCCGGCTAAACCGAAGATCAATAAAAACAAAGTTGTAGCAATAATCAAATGGGTCGACGGAACAGTTCTCGATTCCGTATTTCAAGTTATGGAGTAATATCAAATGGAAAAATTAATAAATAAACTTAAGACCAATTCCTTAATCAGTTTAATCTTCGGTATTCTTTCGCTCACGTGGGTAATTTTAGATTATTTTGTCATTAAAGATTTTGTAACAGAATATAAAATAAAATTCGGATTAGATCTGCTGTTGTTAGGTGTCAGTGCTGTTGCGTTTTTGCTGTTTATAATTTTTGTGTTTATCGCTCTCTATTATTCTTTCAGGGTAGTCCTCAGGTATAAATCGGAACAGAAGAAAAAACCCTCATCAACTTCAGAAACGGAAGCAAAAGAAAATAACATTGTAAGTAGATGAAAAAAATCGGATTAGCTCTCGGTGCAGGCGGCGCAAGAGGACTTGCTCACATTGTTTTTCTGGAAGCATTCGAAGAGTTGGGAATAAAACCTTCCGTAATTTCCGGTACGAGTATAGGTGCAATCATCGGTGCTGTTTATGCTGCCGGAATATCAGCAAAAGAAATGAAAGAAGCTGTAAACGAGATAGTCTTTTCGAAAAAAACTAAATTTTGGGAAATACACAAAAAGTCCGATATCATAAAAATGTTCAACTTCATCGATCCCGATTATCATGTCGGCGGGATGATCAAAGGAGAAAAATTCGTAAAATTTCTCTTTGAACATATGAGAATTGACAAATTCGAAGACTTACAAATCCCTTTGAAGATAATAGCGACAAATTATTGGAATAAGGAAGAAGTAATATTAGAAAAGGGAAATTTGCTCCAAGCAATAAGAGCCAGTTTCTCTTTACCCGGTTTGTTTTCACCTGTCGATATTAACGGAACGCTTTTAATGGACGGTGGAATGGTCAATCCCCTCCCCTATGATATATTAAAAGATGATTGCGATATTACCGCTGCTATCGATGTATCGGCAAAAAAAGTCAAGACCGAAGAATCAACACCACCTGCTTATGAAATTCTTTTTTCCGCATTTCAGATAATGCAGAATTCAATCGTACAAGAGAAATTCAAACAATCCCAGCCGGACATATTAATAAAAACCAATATTCAAGATGTAAGAATTCATGAATTCACTAAAGCTGCATCGATATTCGAACAAGTATTAACTTCCAAGGATGAGCTGAAAAGAGAGATAGAAAAACATCTTAACAATTGTTAATATACTTCTTTGTAAGAGTATTTTTATCTAAAGTAATTATTCATATATTTGTCCATCTTTGTTCAAAGAATTGCAGTACGAAAAAGAATTCAGCACATGGAGAGGTGCCCGGCTGCGTTTCAATTAACCGAAACTTCGCCGGGTAAAGCCGAGTGGCTGCCATCGCCTCCGGCGAGGGCCCGCCATAGGCGGGAAAACCAAAGATGGAATCAGATGTATCAAGTGTACATTCTGAAAAGTAAAAGTAGAAATCGATATTACATTGGACATACTAATGATATCGAAAAACGGTTAAATGAACATAATCGTGGCAAAGTAAAATCTACAAAAGCATTTGTTCTTTGGGAAACTGTTTATACATAGAATTTCAATACAAAATCTCAAGCATTCAAACGCGAAATGCAACTAAAAAGTTATAAAAGCGGAGAATCATTTAAGCGTATTATCAAAAATGTTTAGTTTTGTGTTGTTAAAAATTTTAGGCACGGAGAGGTGGGTGAGTGGCTGAAACCAACGGTTTGCTAAACCGTCGTAGGGGTTAAACTCTACCGCGAGTTCGAATCTCGCCCTCTCCGCAAAAAGCTCGGATAATTCTTTCCCGGGCTTTTGCTTTTTAAAGTGGCTGCCATCGCCTTTGGCGAGGTCCCGCTTTAAGCGGGAATCCCAATCTCAATTAAATCAGGATAAAACCGTCGTAGGAGTAAATCTGCCTTCACAATGTT
>CAZKNM010000140.1:0-2274 GCA_964554135.1 uncultured Melioribacteraceae bacterium | reverse complement strand
TGCCTCTATACTTCAAAAGCGGAGAATCAAAATGGATGGTTTTGAGTTAAATCTTAAGGCCGAAGTAATCGAGGAACATCCGAAGGTGTACAAAAATATACACGTTGAGTATGTTTTTTATGGTAAAGATATCAAAGCTAAAGATGTTGAAATTGCCATTGAAATGTCGCAGACAAAATACTGCGGAGTTTCCGCTATGTTAAGTAAAGCCGTGGAAATTACTCATTCATATAGAATAGAAGAAAACAGATAAAAGAATAATTGAAAAGGGGATTCATTTGGAGTTGGGATCTCCTTTTTCTTTAACCGGGATTATTTTTCTTCCAGCATATCCTTCGTTAATTCCGTGGTAATATAAAATATCTTCCTCGTCGCTTTTCCAGCATAAGTACACTTCTTTACCGTCGATAATGGAAGGGAAATCCACCAGACCGATTAAAAAATTCCAGTCCTTATAATAACAGCCAATCTCTTTCAACTCGTTTATGTATGCCTCCATCTCTTCAATTAAATATTGCAATTCATCGTTGATCTCAATATTCCCATTTAATTTGTCGACAATGGTTCTAATTTGGCAACCCTTATTGAGAATATCTCTTACAATTTGCTTTACCAGAGGGAGAGTTTTTCGGGCTTCCTCCGGAGTAAAATATTTAACTGAAGTTTTATTCATATCCGATGTTCTTGACACTGTTTGATTATAAACAGAGGGACTACGAATTTGGTTCAAGATACGCTATAGGGTGAATTCATTTATTTCAGTGTATATGTTTAACCACTGGTTTTCCGTGTAATTATTACTAAATTTGACGCACTTAAAATTTTATATTCACCGGAGGTCTTAATGTGTAGATATTTTTCATTCATCTCGATGTTGGTTTTCTCATTTTTTTTAGTTTCCTGCGGAGGACACGAATACAAAGAGAAATTCGCCTATTCACCTGCAAAACCGGATGCAGGCGAAACCATCACGGTTTATTATAATCCTTCCGGAACTGTTTTATCCGAGGCCGAGGGAATTGAGTTCGTAGCTTACGTATACAGCACTGATTTGAATGACGCCATTGGCGTTGAGATGGAAAAAGATGGCAAGGGATGGAAAGGACAGTTTACTACTCTTGAGAACACATATGGAATCGTGATAAAGTTTGTTGAGGGGGAACAGGAAGAATCGAACGATAAAAAAGGATATTGGATTGATTTGTATGAAGATGGTAAAGAAATTTCCGGTGCTCTGGCCGGTAAAGCAAATATCTATTCGAGATATGCCGGTTATGTCGGTATTGATAGAGATTTCGAATTATCGAATGAGTTATTTGCCGAAGCATTTGCGAAGTTCCCGGAATCAAAAGATGAAGAGTTGGATAATTATTTGTTTATGCTAAGTCGTTCCAAAATAGATGGTTATCAAGAACTCATGAAAGCAGAACTCTTGAATTTGGAATTGAAAAATGAGTTGAGTGAAAATGAATTGACAATCTTAGCGAGCTGGTACCCTGTTATCGGCGATTCTGCGAAGGCTGATATTTATAAAAATAAATTATTGAATGAATATCCAAAGGGTAAATTTGTCGAAAATGAATTTGTATCGAAGATCAACAAAGAACAGAACATTGATATGAAGATTGAGATGCTGAATAGTTTCGAATCTGAATATCCGAACAGTGAATCGACCCCAGATTTATATAATTCAATCGCCCATTCTTACAGCAGTGTCAAACTTTATCCTGAAGCAAAAACTTTTCTCTCAGATAATTTTGATAGTATTAGTCCGTACGTGTTTTATTCAATAGCTTCGAAAATCGACGATGAAGGCGGTGAAAAAAGTCTTGCACTTGAATTTGCAAAGATGGGAACGATAAGAAGCAGGCAGGAGTTGGAAAATCCGAAGGAGAAGAAGCCTAAAAGTTCAACGGAAAAAGAGTGGCAGAATGATCGTAAGTATTACCTAACTTTGAATTTGTATAAGTACGGCAGTTTGCTTTATGACGGTGGTAAAAGGGATGAAATCATTCCGATCCTTGATGAAGCAATTAATTTGTCTATAAATTATTATGTCCCGCAGTCTCTCATCGATTTGTATTCAAAAGTTCTTGTTGAAAGCCATAAATATGATTCTGCATTAACGCGATTGGGTGATTTCATTAAGGAAGGAAAAGGTAGTGCGGATGTAAATAACGCACTCAAGGAAGCTTACATTAATAAAAATGGAAATGAAGAAGGATTCGAAAATTATATCAAACAGTATGAAGATGCAGCTGAAGTAGAGTTAAC
>CAZKNM010000139.1:0-2704 GCA_964554135.1 uncultured Melioribacteraceae bacterium | reverse complement strand
CGTTATCGGTAAATCTGTGAGGTGAGTAAGGTGTATAGAAATCACTCGCCGTATTGTTCTCATTTATCATCGTTGTTGATACATGGCATGTTTCGCAGAAAGCGTTATCATGGCACATTGCACAGTTCTGATCGTCGTTCGTTGCAAAGAATTTATGATTATCAAAAAATGCTGCGGTTTTATGATTAGCCGGAAGTAAATCAACGGTTGAAATATGACAGGCTTCGCAAGTATTTGTTGCAACGGATCTATCATCGTGACAGGTTGAACAATCATTCATTGCCGGTTTTACACCGGCTGCGTCGAATCCATAATCAACCTGGTCTAGTCCCTTATGGCATGATTGGCATTCCAAATTCTGTGCGGAGATATGAACACTATGGTTGAATAATAATTCGGGTTCACTCTGGATTAAAGGTTCCATTACTTCTTCGTAATGACATTGTGTACAGTTTTCATCATCTTCAACATCATGACACGCGGCGCAGTCTTCCATTGACGGCATTAAACGGTCGCTTAATGAAACAGCATCGGTAACCTTTGAATGGCATGATGCACAATCTGTAATTTCACTGTGAAATTGATGTGAAAACTTGATTATGTCTTTATTTGTCTTTCCGTTAGATTCATTATCATTCAATGTGAATGCAGTTATAAAGATGAATGTAATGACACCGATACCGATTAGAGAATATAAATTTTTTGCTTTCATGTTAGAGTAAATCTAAGTTAGTGTTAAACCAATAATTAATTTTTAGTAACACGCGGAAATCATTTTTATAGATTTTGTTATTCATGTACTGTGCCTGGATATCGAATGACAAAGTTCGCCATGGCCGGATATTTAATCCGCCAAGTAAGGAGGTCAAATTATTTTTCTCGGAATCTTCTGAAAGTTTATAAGTTGTGTAACTAACTCCGATAGAGGGGGTAATAAATCCTTCCAAGAAAGAATGAGCAGTATAAATACTGGCTGCATCTAATTCACCGGCGAATCCAAAAGTTTTTCTATAGTTAATATTTCCCCAGGTAGAGTTGAGTCCAAATGTTAGCCTTTGAAGGGTTTCGTCGTTGTATGTAACGTTACCGAATTTTCCAAAAACGGTAAATACATCTGAAATTTTATAATCTAGACCCCCTTCAATTTCTTGAGTGTTGCCGTAATTAAAAACCGAAAAGATCGAATTATAAGTAATTCGAGGTTCGCGATAGTTGTAGTACAAATTTATACCCAAGTTATTAATCTGCTCATAACGACCGCTGATTTCGAACTTCGATGCTTTATCGAAATTGAGATAAATGTTGAAATAATCTTTCATGAAATAAGAAGCTTCGCCCGAGATAAATTTGAATTGATTGGATTTTTTTCTTATCTCAAGATCAATCGGATTTAAATCTTCATCAAGACGAATAGCGGTGTAGTCCTGCTGTTTGAAATTCTTATTGATGTAACTTACTGCGAACCTGAAATTTTTTATTGCGTTGGCTTCAAATTTGCCTCCGAGGATAAAATCATTATCCCAAGAATCGGTTATTTCAAGTTTTTGATAAGCAGGTACGTTACCGCCGTAAAATCCTGTTATAGAAAAGCCGCCATACTTGAGTTTAAGATTGGCTCCATCGAATAATCCGCCGGCAACGCTGTTGAATAATGGTTGTCTTCCTACTTTTATAGTAGCAACATTAAATAAATCTCTAGCCTCAAGATATAAATTGTAGAATCTTAATCTTGGATCTTTATTAAGAGGATTTAGAATATCGCTTTCGATGTTTATGCGAGTTCGGAGTGAGAACTTCCCATGATTAATATTCAACATTGCAGATTGAAAAGTACGTAAATAAGTCTCCGATGAATTTTCTGCATCAAATCGATTAAAAGTGTAAAAGGAGGAAGACAACCTTCCGTTAATATTCTGCGCTTGTGAAATAGCTGTAAAGCACATTAGAATTAAGATGAAAAATATTTTTTTCATTTTATTCCTTGGTAAACTTTTTATTTATTCGGTATCGGATGTTTAATCTTTGCCCACATTTCCTCGAATTTAAATTCCTTAAAAGTTGGGCTTTCGGAATTATGGCATGTTTCGCACAATTTTTTAATATTTTTTGTGTCTTTGAGGTCAGCTAAACCGGCTGCAACTGCCGAAGCATGATCTTTCATGGTCTTCATAGATTTGTATTCCGAACCGGCACCGTGGCAAGCTTCACACTGAACACCGTCTTCTACATTGAATTTTTTTTCAAGTAAAGAAGCATCTACACCATATGCGGTGACATGGCATTTCAAACATTCTTTTGCTTCGAAAGCTTTGGTCTTTAATCCTTTTTCGCCTGCTATTTTTTCGGCTTCCTCCGATTTCAGAACTTCAAAAGCTTTTGAGTGTTTACTTCCTTCCCAAATTTTTTCTTGCTCGCCTTGTTTATCCGATTTATGACACATTGTGCAAGCTTTATAACCAACATATTTATTGTTGTTTTTAAGTACCGATGTGTTGTTTGGATAGAATGCAAGCATTACTAACGAGGCAATAATTATTGTTACTGGAAATATCTTACGCATGATTTTCCTCCTGAATCTGTTTATTAAGAATATATTAATTAAAAAACGTTTCTAAATAAGAGAATAAGAAAAGAATATCCTTTAATACTTAAATATAATCCAAAACTTAATAATTGGCAATTTCACTCAAAATTTTGAATGATT
>CAZKNM010000138.1:0-2707 GCA_964554135.1 uncultured Melioribacteraceae bacterium | reverse complement strand
AAAACATATGAACACTGGATGACCAACATTCGCGATTGGTGCATTTCGCGTCAATTATGGTGGGGACACAGAATACCGGTATGGTACCATAAAGAAAGCGGTGAAATTTATTGCGATGTTGAACCACCGAAGGATAAAGAAAATTGGTATCAGGAAGAAGATGTTTTAGATACGTGGGCATCGAGCTGGATTTGGGCGCAGGATGTTTTTACAAACGACAAAGATAGAAACTATTATTATCCGACCGATTTGCTGGTTACAGCTCCCGACATTATTTTCTTCTGGGTAGCAAGAATGATAATTGCCGGAATGCAATTTCATAATGACATTCCTTTTAAAGATGTCTATTTTACCAGCATCATCCGCGACGTTCAGGGAAGAAAGATGAGCAAATCGCTCGGCAATTCCCCGGACCCGCTTGACGTAATTGCCGAATACGGTGCTGATGCGTTACGGTTTACGATTAATTACCTTGCACCTCTCGGGCAGGACGTTCTCTTTAGTACCGATAAATGTGAGATCGGCCGCAACTTTGCCAATAAAATTTGGAATGCCGGCAGGTTCCTGTTAATGAATGCTCAGGGGGTCGAACTCAAGGAAGAACTAAGAGATAAACACATTGATTTTACCGACAAGTGGATTGTTTCGCGGTTTCAGAAAGCTCTTCAAGATTACTATACAACGCTTGAGAACTTTGAAATTAATAATGCTTCGAAAATTATTTATTCATACGTATGGAACGACTTCTGCGACTGGTATATTGAGTTGTTGAAGCACCGAATGTATTCCGATAATATCGAAATAAAATCTGCGGTTTTAACGCGAGCCGTTTCCTTGTTTGAAGACATGCTGAAAATGGTTCATCCTTTTATGCCTTTCATTACGGAGGAAATTTGGCAGTTGCTTGGTGATCGAAAGAGCGGGAAAAGCATTTCAATTTCACCGCTCCCCGAAGTTGATGAAAGTCTTATCGACAAAAAAGCGGAAACCGAGATTGAATTCGTTCAGAATATTGTTACCGCAATTAGGAATATCCGCGGTGAAATGAATATACCTCCATCTAAGAACATTACTGTTTTATTGAAAACAGCGGATGTAACGGAAGGGCAGAAAGTTTATATAAAACTTCTCGGGAAAGTTGAAGAGCTAAATGTCGGTTGCGATTTGGTAAAATCCAAAGCCAGCGCTTCGGCGGTAGTAAAAGGGTGCGATATTTTTGTTCCACTTGAAAGAGTAATAGATCTGGATATAGAACGAATCCGGATTGAAAAAGAAATCAATAGGCTCGAAGGAATGTTAAGCAGCGTTAACAAGAAACTCTCGAATAAAAATTTTACCGATAAAGCCCCCGCAGATGTAGTTGAACGCGAGGCAATGAAGAAAAGTGATTGGGAAAAATCTTTAGAGAAACTGAAAACCATTCTAGCGGATTTGAAATAGGATTATTTTAAAATCAATTTATTTCTTCTGTATATGTTTAGAGGAACGTTATCGAACTCTGAAAAAACAGCAGGTTGTAGATAGATAAGAATTGAACCATGTCCGCTTATATATAAAAATCTCGTTTTTTATGGTTAATGGCAATATTGAGATTGTTAATAATTATTTGTAGGTTAACGATCGTTCACCCACCAATTTGTGATAATGACGATGGGGAAGCAGTCAAATACTAAAAATCAAATCATTAGCACAGCTCTCGATTTATTCTCGAAGCATGGTTATTCGGGAACATCAATTCGTCATATTGCGCGGGAAGTAGGTGTACGAGAGAGTGCAATCTACAATCACTTCAGTTCAAAGAAAGAAATATTAAAAGCAGTCTTGAAAGGTTTTAAAAAGACCGCTCCCAGCAAGGAAACTTTAAGCGAAAAACTAATTGACGAACTGGATACCCCCCGGATTTTTCTAAAAGATTTTGCAATGGTTTTGATAAAAGAATGGGCAACAGAGAGAGAAAAGAAATTCATGAGATTGATCTTAATGGAACAGTTCAGGGAAATCGATGGAATAAACATCTCGATGATGGAATATTTTAACGAATTGAGGATAATATTGAAAATGATTTTTGAACAGATGATAAAACATGGCTTTATTCGGAAACATAATTCGGAATTATTGGCCGATGAATACATTGCTATCTTGTATTATATTCGTGTTGAACATTTGACATCGGATAAAAAAAGTATTTTAAAGAAGATTGAACAATTGGTCGGCAAACACATTGATTTTTTCTGGGAAGCCGTCAAGCCATAGATTGTATAACCGGAATATAGCCGGTATTTTTTTCATTTATTGTTCGGAAGTTGAAATATGCAGAACGAACCAACGTTGAATGATCTTAAGAAGGCGCGGGAAATTGTAAGCAGGTATGCTCACAAAACACCGGTATTAACATCTAAACTCATTAACGAAATGATTGGTTCCGACTTATTTTTCAAATGTGAAAACCTGCAGAAGATCGGGGCATTTAAAATACGAGGGGCGCTCAATGCTTTGTTTTCTTTGAACGAAAGCGAATTAAAGAAAGGTGTCGCAGCAGCCTCATCTGGGAATCACGGTGCGGCGGTAACGGTTGCTGCAAATATCCGGGGTGCGAAGACGTTTATAGTTATGCCGAGCAACGCACCCAAAGTTAAGATTGATGCAATTGCAGGGTACGGAGCTGAAATTATTTTTTGCGAACCGACCGTAGAAGCACGTGAAAAGA
>CAZKNM010000137.1:0-2758 GCA_964554135.1 uncultured Melioribacteraceae bacterium | reverse complement strand
TCGCTGTTGAAGCTGATAATAGACTTATCTTACGAATGAATTCTCTCTTTTTCATGCTGGTATATTCAAAGTATTATTTTCTCTTTTATGTATGTCAAGTGTAATCTGACCGGACAAATGTGACAATTAAGCCCGGTGAAAGCCAGATTTTTTTATTCCCCTCATTAAAATTATTCCTTTTCGCAGCCCCAACCACCCCACATCATACTAATGTACATTTCTCTTTCTAATGCTTCTTCACTTCCTGCACAAATTCTCATATCCGGTCTATCATCTCGCATATCTTCACAAATTGCACAACAATCATCCCCAGATTCACAAGAAGCTAAAAAATCCGTTAATAGGATAATCAATTTAATTGTTCATGCTAGGTCCAGTTCTATTTAATTTTAAAGTCAGGATGACCAGTTTGCCAAAAAGCAAAACTTAATACATCTGCTAAACTCTCAAAAGCTTTTGTTTTTGTGTCCCCGATCCCATGACCTGCTTCAAAATCTACCAAGAAGAGGACAGGTTTATCCGATGCATTTGCCGCTTGCAAGCGGGCAGCAAATTTTGCAGGTTCCCAGGCTATTACCCGGGGATCATTCATGCCGGCAGTAATCAATGTTGCAGGATATTTTACTCCATCTTTAATATGGTGATATGAATCCATCTCAAGAAGAGCCATACATTCAAGAGAATCTTTTACAGTTCCAAATTCAGGCGTATTGATAGGTCCGCTTGGTGATTCTTCTGCCCTTAATGGATTTAAGCAACCAACTTCTGGAATAGCAGCGGCAAACAAGTCAGGACGCTCCGTCATAGCCCGCCCGATAAGTATACCACCGGCGCTTCCGCCGTTAATGACCATCTTTTGGGCGGAGGTATACTTTCCTTTAACCAGATATTCCGTACAACTTATCAGATCTTTCCATGTATTTGGCTTGGTTGTTTTATAACCGGCCTTATACCAACTGTTTCCGAGTTCGCTACCTCCGCGCACATGAGCAACAGCTAAAATACTCCCTTCATTCGTCCAGAGCAATAACTCTGGGGAAAAGAATGGATTTATAGAATATCCATATGCGCCGTAACCAATTATGAATACTGGATTTCCACTATTTTTCACCATATTCTTTTTATAAATCAGGGATAATGGAACTTCAACTCCATCGTGAGATGGGACCATTAGTTCTTCCACAACTAAATCATCGTATTCTGGGTATTTAGCTTTAGCTGAAAGGTTTTCAAGCTTAAATGTATTTTCGGGTAATAAGTAACGGTATCTCTGATAATCACTTGTCCATCCTAAAATATTGGCCCACACGTCACTAAATCTGGGCCCTTTGGTGCTAAGCGAAATGGAACCTGCAGCAAAAGGCAGTTTAAGTTCTGCTGCTTTGTTGGCTCCGAACACGAGATGGTATAGTTTTTCCTCTACTCCGTTTTTCGATAATGTATAATACAATCCTTCAGAAGTTAATCCGAAAGAAGCAAGTTTTGCATAAGGATTCTCAGGTACGATTACTATTGCATTTGCCAGATCAGGGTTTTTGAGCGAAATTTTCACGATTTTATAATTGGCAGCATCTTTCGGTGTATATACATAGATATCTTTATCTGTAGTTAAAAAATTATAAACTTCATCTGCCGGTTTGAATAATTGTTTCCAATCAATTTTTTCATTACTTATGCTTGTGGCCGATGTATAGAATACATTTAACCGGTTATCTACAGTTGCCAGAATCCCAAAAAAGTAATGGCTTTCCTTATCATAGATTACAACCGGAATATCTTCGGGTTTGATACCCAGTTCAGGATATTTTGCCCTGGAAAGAATTTCTTTATCCATTTCCGGATCTGTTCCGACAATATGGAGGTATGTCTTGCTGTCAAGTTCACGGTTCATATCATGAACATCGGCAGACTGCAAACGATTGAACAAGAAACATTCATTATCTGGTAACCATGAAGGAGATGCTCCCCAACAGCGGTCAATTGTTTCGGAAAATAATTTCAGGTTCTTGACATCCATGGTTAAAAGCACAGAGCTTTCTGAACCATTCGGAGCAACATCAAAAGCAACTTTGGAACCGTCAATTGAAGGAGAAACTGAACTAATTACATATTTTTGGGTGGTATCTGCACTATATTTATCAGGATCAAAAAGCAAGGTCTCCTTACCATCAAATCCGTCACGGTAAAAAAGTTTCCCTGTTTCGTCGGCAGGAGTTGTCTTGAGATAAAAATAGCGATCGTTGTCTGTGATAATCAAATAACTTATTTGAGAAGACTTCCGCTTGTCAAACTCAAACATTTTATCAATTAATTTTTGTCGTCCGGAAATGCTGTTTAAAATGCCACGCGTATAATCCGACTGTTGCCTTAACCACTGCTGTACAGTAGTGTCTTTAAGATTTTCCATGTAGCGGTATGGATCCGAAATTTTCATTCCAAAGTACACATCCTCCACAGGTTTAACCTGTGCCAACGGGAATTGTTTTTTTGTGTTATCAGTAGTACAATGTACCATTAAGATCATAGTAAGAAGAACCAGAAAATTCTTTGTTTTCATTTTTTTCATTTTTTCGAAGTCATTAATAAGGCACAATAATTATTTGAAACAGACCTATTTTCTGATCAATCTATTAAAGATATGAAATTAAATTGGATTGATAGTTGTGCATAAAATTGGACCTAACTGTTTGTATATATTATATACTCACCTGGTTAAGTCTAAATTTGATAACTTTAAACCGGTGAATTATGAAATCAA
>CAZKNM010000136.1:0-3088 GCA_964554135.1 uncultured Melioribacteraceae bacterium | reverse complement strand
AAAGGAAATGCTACATCTCCGATGTTTATGATCATTACTCGAAATTACATTTTGTTGTGAAAAGAGATCAACCGAGCATCTGTCTGACGATGCGCGCTGAATTTGATAACTGCCTTGTGAAAAAAGCGGTGAACGCCGGCGCAGTTTTAAAGGAGAATGAAAAAGTGTCGGATATCATTCAAAGTGAAGATCAAGTTGAATTGGTAACTGCAAATCAAAAATATTTTGCGAAGTTTGTTATCGCTGCAGATGGAGTGATGGGAGTTACCGCCAAGAAATTCGGTTTCATGGATAAAATGAAACACATCCTCGCTGTTGAATATGAGCTGTATGTTAGAGACAATGTATTCAAACGCTTTGAAGAAAGCGCAAGGTTTGATTATGGTTTTATTCCTTATGGTTATGCGTGGGTCTTCCCGAAGAAAAAACATCTGTCGATTGGTGTACTTACGTTTCGTGCTGAGAGTATTAATTTGAATGAAATGCTCGATCGATATCTTGAAAAACTGGGGATTACAGAAATTATAAAAAAAGAAAAACACGGTTTCCGAATACCAGTATTGCAGAAGCGGAAGAATTTTATGATCGGCAGAATAATTCTAACCGGAGATGCTGCAGGTTTTACCGATCCTGTACTTGCTGAGGGGATATCGAATGCTGTATTAAGCGGAAAGATTGCCGGCACAATTTTAAGGGACGGGGAATTAAAACCGAAAGTTGTTTCCAAACTGTATAACAGGCAGATTAAAAAGACAATTCTTAAGGAACTGTTCTACGCAAATTTCATTTCGAAATTGGTTTATCCGGTGCCGGTGGTTAGAAAATTCCTTTTCCGGTTTTACGGACAAAGATTGTGTGAGTTGATAACAGACATATTCAGCGGGATGAAAAGTTACGGTTCTGTTATAAAGAACCCGATCAGTTATTTGAAATTATTTAAACCGGACTTAAAAAAAATACATTTTTATAACAGCTTCATTAACTCATCGTAGGTCAAAGGCTTTCCAACAATCTTTCTGTCTCTGTTAACCAAAAACATAGTTGGCGTTGCGTAGATATAATAATCAGATGCCGCTTTACTATTCCATCCTTTTTGATCGGAAACGTTTATCCAGTCAAGGCTATGCGTTTTCACAAAGTCTAACCAAGCCTTTTTTTCTTCATCAAGAGAGATTGCATAAACCTCTAAATTATTTTGTTTCTTGTAAAGTTTATATAGCTCCGGTAGCAGCTCTTGGCAATGAGGGCACCAGCTCGAGTAGAAAACAATTAGAGTTTTGTTCGCATTTAAATTTCCTAAATCAATTTCACTTCCATTACTATCCGGGAGTATAACATTTGGTACTATTGCACCTACATTTAACAGCTTCGCCTGGTCTATTCTTTTTTGAATTGAGCTTTCAGTTTCTTCATCGAGGCATAAGTCATCAACAATCACATAGTTTTTTACTATGTAATCAATCGCGGCATCAAAGCCGAATTTCTTAAATCCATCTATCAAGTAATCTGTAATATGCTGGTAAACTAAGGGGTTAACTTTTGCTTTGCTCAATAATGTATCCACGGCAACCATAAATTCTTTTTCGAGAAGTTCTTTCGGTAGCTGTGGATTACGATAATACATTAAATACTCAATAGACTTGTTGGTAAAAACATCCGAGTAAATCAAGCCGGTGTCGTTAAAATCCACTTTATCAAGTGCATGGGTTTTGAGATAAGTTAATTGTTCTTCCAATGGTAAGGTAAAATCTACAATAGGGAGTTGAGAGGAATTCACATATCTCTCAATAAAGGAATTCGGCATTTGGAGCGAAACGTTTTCTACAAAATTACGATACTCATTCTGCAATTGAGCCACTCTGTTTTTTGTTACTTCAAAGTACTCATCATCTTTGGGGTATCGGGTTAAAATTAGCTGTAACAAATCTGTTTTAGTTTTGTATGCTTTATTGAGCCTAACAAAATCATAATATAGTTCGTTGATTTGAGAGTTTATTACTTTCATGTTGTCTAGAACTGCTTCTGCATTAGTTTGAAGATTGACATCTTCACCATCATATATAAAATTAATCCACAAATTATTAGTAAATGCTAAGCGGTAAAATCCGGTATGCTTATTCTCTATTTGAAATGAAAATTTACCGGAATCTTTAGAAATAATTGAATCAATAAAAAATGTTTTTTCGCCTTCGAGATATGACACTTCTGCTTTTGAAAATGATGAATTGCTAATTTCAATTTTTATTTGTTGGGAATATCCATGTGTAGTTAAAAATAAGATTATTAGAAAAACTTGACTATTTTTTTGCATTTTATACTTTTTACTCTTTCTATTTATCACGGATTTTCTCAAGGAATATTTTAATTTGCAAATTATTCGGCAATAAAACCTCCGAGGTTATACCTTCTAGATTAAGTATAAAAAAACCTCGGAGGTTTGAAGATTATTTTTATTTCACACGGCTAATCCTTAACGCACCGAACACTAAAACCGCGATCCTTATAGTAAGTGTCAAAGCCAATATAATCATCCCAGGAGTCCAGGTACAGGTTGTCAGCGTTATAATTAATGTTCTCGGTAGAACTCCAAAAGTAAGTGAGGTCGCCTAAATAGTAGAAGCCATCACTGCTGCCGCGGTAGCCCGCCAACAACGCTGAAAATTCGCTTATGTTTGAACCCGTTCCATTTCCACTACCTTGTCCAACTGCTTTTAATGCGTTGCCATCATTATTTATTGTAGCTTGCAGTGTCTCAAATTCTGAAAGTGTTGGAACATGCCAGCCTCTTGGGCAAATACCTTGTGCGCCGGGTGTTGTACTATATGCCATTGCTTCGTCCCATTGATATAAACCGCCATAAGTTGTGCAATTATTCGGATCATTATTGTAGCAGTATTTTTCTATTGTGCCGTTATTACTTGGATTCTCGTTTCCTTGAATTATTGTACCAACATCAAGATTTTCTTTTAGCCAAGATTGATTCCCGATTTGAACTATATGATATGTTTTGCTTTCATATGTAATGGTTGATGTATCATTATTTTCGCTAGGATTACTTCCTTCTTTCGTACAACTATTATTAATAAGA
>CAZKNM010000135.1:0-3390 GCA_964554135.1 uncultured Melioribacteraceae bacterium | reverse complement strand
ACCGTCGGCACTTGATTCGAAAAGCACCCGATAACGTTCTTCGCTTTCGCGCAGTGTCTCCTCAGCCTGCTTGCGCTCGGTAACATCACTGAAAAATCCCTGTATAATTTTCTTCCCTTTGATATTAAGGATATTTGCCTTGATCTCGACATTCTTTATTGTTCCGGATTTTGTCACTATGCGTGCGTTCAGCACATGTCCTTGTTCGCTTGTGAGATGTCTCCTGAATGATTCGGTAAATCCATCAGCCAATTCATCAGGAGGATAAAGAAAACTCTGATGTTTACCGATCAGTTCTTCCTTAGGTCTTTCAATGAGGGTACAGGCAGATTCATTGCAGTCGAGGATAATACCGCTTTCAGCGTCAGCTATGAAAATAGCTTCATGCGCAATGGTAAAGAGTGTTTTATATTTTTCTTCGCTCTCCTTTAAAGCCTCCTCTGTGTTTATCTTTTCTATCTTAATCTTTCTTTGTTCCAATGCACTTAAAATGGCAGAACCTAGCCGTTTTATCTGTTCCTTAATAACATAATTGTCTGCACCGGCCTTTATACATTCCACTGCCGTATCTTCGTTAATAGAACCTGTAAATATAATGAGCGGTATTATTAAAGACCGTTCTTTTAATAGCCGCAAAGCGCTCATACCATCAAAACCTGGCAATGAATAATCCGATATAACCAGGTCAGGCTGGAATTTATCCAGGGCTGAAAGATAATCTTCGCGGGTTTCAACATGCCTGAGCGTATAAGACTTAAGCGTTTTTTTTATTTCACGTTCGGCAAGCTCGACATCCGATGGCATATCCTCCAGTATGAGGATTTTAACTGGTTCGGCCATGTTATGATAATTTAAATGTCTATGTAATAGTATTCGTTATATCAATTTCAGATTTCGATCCCAATAACCAAAACATCGTCTATCTGCTCATTTTCACCTTTCCAGGAATCAAAATAATTTTCAAATATTTTTTTTTGAGCTTTCATATCAGTATTTACAGTACTGAGTAAAAAGCTTTTAAAATGTTTCATCCCTAGTCTTTCGTCATAATTGTTGTTAAATTGATCGTAGAAACCGTCGGAAAAAAGATAAATTCTGTCAAAAGGCTGTAAATTAATATTAACGTTTTCGTAATTCGGAATAAGACTTTCCAGACCACCTATCGGAGCTCTACTGCCCTTAATGATCTGTAACTCCTTATTACGGATCAGGAACAATGGCCTTTTTGCACCTGCAAACTCCAGTGTTTTATTTTCAAGGTGAAAAGAACAAATGGCAATTTCCATACCGTCTTTAATAGAATCTTTTTTGTCGGGGTTGAAAACAGACCAAATCTTCCGGTTCAATTCGTGTAATATTTCAGCAGGTCTTGTAATGTTCATAGCCCAAAACACCTCTTCCAGGAGATGGTATGCTGTGATAGAAAGTAAGGCTCCGGGTACGCCATGCCCAGTACAATCTACCATTGCACAAATAAACCTGTTTATATCCGCGGCAAACCAGTAAAAATCGCCGCTTACAATATCTTTAGGCTTAAAAAATATAAATGAGTGAGAAAATATTTCGTTCAGTTTGCTGCCATCCGGTAAAATTTTGGTTTGAATAAATTTTGCATAATTAAGGCTGTCGGTAATCATCTTGTTTTTCTGTTCAATTATTATGTATGCTTTTTTAAGTTCATCGTTTATTTTTTTTATAATAATGTTTTCCGTTTTAAGGTTTTTTTTATTAAGGGCACTAATGATAGCGGATGGAAGTCGTTTGATATTATTTTTCAGAATATAATCATCAGCACCATTTTTTATACAGGCAACTGCAAACTCTTCCGATACCGTACCTGTTACAAGGATAAAAGGCAAATTTAGGGAACTGTCTTTAACAATCTGTAATGCTGCCAGTGAATCAAACTGTGGAAGCGAATGATCGGACAACACGATATCAGGCTTGTTCTTATAAAGAGCTTCAACAAATTCGTTTTTATTACCTGCTATTAATGAATGAAAAGGAAACTTTGCTTTCTTTAACTCGAATTGGATAAGTTCGACATCATTCGGGTTGTCTTCGAGAAATAGTATTTTTAGCGGATCCATATTCTTAGTTTTAAGTGATGTAAATTATTCATCTCCTTAAGCACTTCATCAAAGTAGAAGCGAGTATAGAAATGCTCATTTTTAAAACAAATTAACACACTTTGCGTTAAAACCCGATTAATCTTTTCCCGGTAATTCATTTACAAGTAGCCAATACAGACCAAGTTTGCTCATAGCTTCCATAAACTGGTTAAAATCAACCGGTTTTACTACATAGCTATTGACTCCCAACCGATAAGCTTCCTTTACATCAGGATCTTCACGGGATGAAGTAACCATTACCACCGGAA
This sequence comes from uncultured Melioribacteraceae bacterium, assembly GCA_964554135.1. Classification (GTDB taxonomy): domain Bacteria; phylum Bacteroidota; class Ignavibacteria; order Ignavibacteriales; family Melioribacteraceae; genus CAZKNM01. Next base: position 1,010 of record CAZKNM010000135.1, on the reverse strand, counting down.
TCATTCGCGTATGTTCATCACTTTTAAGTATTTTTAACACTTCAAGCCCGTTTACTTTCGGAAGTTTCAGGTCAAGCAACACAACTTTAAGCCGACTTGAAAAATTTCTTTCAGAGAACTTGTTCCTGCAAAAGATAAAATCCAGTGCATCGGCTCCGTCTTCCAGTATAATCAAGTTGTTGGCCAGATTATGCTTTTTTAACGCCCTTACCGTTAAATCTGCATCCTGCGGATTATCCTCCACGAGCAGAATATCAAATGCATCATAGTTTTTCATTTTTTTTGTATCAGTGTTTTAAAGTGATTAGGCATTAGGCAATAAAATTCTTACTAATGTCTGCTGCCTAATGCCTATTGCCTGTTCGGCATACTGAAATAAAAAACCGCTCCTTTATTAACTTCCCCCTTGGCCCATACCCGGCCCCCATGTCTGTTAATAATACGTTTCACAATTGCAAGTCCAACTCCTGTTCCTTCAAATTCTTTTGCACTGTGCAACCGCTGAAATACACCGAAAAGCTTGTCAATATATTGCATATCGAATCCGGCTCCATTATCGGAGATAAAGTATACGATTTCTTTTTCATTTATTTCAAAACCGATTTTTATTCCGGGTTGTTGATGATGCGATGTAAATTTAATGGCATTGGAGATTAAATTTATCCATACTTGTTTAATTAATGTAATATCTCCGTAGCTAACCGGCAATGCATCAACAACAAAATGAATTCGCTTATGCATCCCGTTAGAAGTTAACTCAGTAATCAATGCTTTAACCAGCGACTCCATATTAATTTCCGAATGATGAAGTTCACTCTTTCCAATCCTGGAGAAAGAAAGCAAGTCATCGATTAATTGGCTCAATTGTCTGGTATTATCACTGATAGTACTGCAAATACGTTTGGCTTCTTCATTCAGTTGATTGCCGTAATCTTCTACCAAAATATTGGTATATCCATCGATAGCCCGCAAAGGTGCACGTAAATCATGTGAGATTGAATACGCGAATG
>CAZKNM010000134.1:0-3392 GCA_964554135.1 uncultured Melioribacteraceae bacterium | reverse complement strand
AAATATTTTATAGAGAACTCGGCGGTTGTTGATATTTAACATAACACGCCGTTATATGGTAAAATAATCGAATAAATAATAAAGAAGAATTTTAATGAAACGCCTTATCGCTTATAACAGTTTGGTTTTCTCGATTTCACTTCTACTCATTTTTATCTGTGTCGGTAGTAACACTTTCTTACTTGCACAGAAAAAAATTAAACCTTCCATTCAAACCACACAGGTGGCTGAACATTTTTACAAACTTAATGTTCATGATATTGTAAACTTGCTTGTCTTCAACGGACCCGATGGTGCATTACTGGTGGATACAGGCTGCGAATATGTGGATCTCATTGAAGCAGAACTAAAAAAAATAGGTATTAAAGAAATCAAATTCATTATCAACACCCATTCCCATGGTGACCATGTTGAAGGAAATGCACTACTTGGTCGGGAAGCTGTTATTATTTCAAGTGATCGGTGCAGAGACAATCTTCTTGAAGATGATAATTTCCCAAAATCAGGCCTTCCTAATCTTACTTTTTCTGATTCAATTTCTATTCATTTTAATGATGAGGAAATAAATATATATTTCATGCCGGGGCATTCTAATGATGATATAATCGTACATTTTACGAAAGCAAATATTGTTTGTATTGGAGATTTCGGATTTTTCAAGCCTAACTTTACTTGGCCCGGCATAAGTGGAAATGTTTATGACATAGAGAAATCACTCATTCGGATGACGAATATGTTCTCTGATAAAGCACTCATTATTCATGGACATACAAGTGATTATACAATGGTTGATCTCAAGTTGAATACCGAAATGGTTAAGGAAGCCATCATGTTAGTAAGTCCCCTGATTCAGCAAGGTCTCAACCTTGATCAAATTAAAGAACGAGATCCATTGAAGGATAGTGCTTTTTCAATTGTCAGAGAAAAATCGGAAAAGTGGATCTGGAATATGTTTAGGGATAAGGGGCATTCGAATTATAAGTAATTTCTACTTATGTTTATTTTAAAAAGTTGGATGGTTACATAAATCATTGATGAGTTGAGACGAAATCCATGAAATCAAAAGCAATATTTGTAGGAATTTGGTGTGATTTTCAGGTTGGCCAGAAACAGTTGGTTTTGTCGGTTATGCAGAATAATTTAAGCCATATAATCATTTATTCCACCCGAACCAAAAAGCTGATGAGCTTTTGGTATTTCAGTTTGGTTTTAGTTCAAATTCTGTGGTTTCTATCAAGTTCAACTCCTGCTTTTTGGTCGGGTGAATATTGTCCGTTAGGCGGTGGCACATTTTATTCGTTGTGATGTCGAACTCTCTATTTTGGAAGTAACTATTTGATCATACATACATCAAGTTCAGAAAGGAGATTCTTGAGATGAGGAAACTCTGGCAGGATATTCAAGCCCATAAACGGGCAGCGGTGTTGTTTCTTGTATACTGGCTAGCGACGTTGGTGGTAATCCCTATTACATGGGACGAGGGCATCCCTTTCCCAGTCGTACTGCTCATTTTTACTGTGCCTCTGATCGCCGGTATCCTTGTGGGATTGTGGCGTTCTTCGACGCCTGAACATACGGCTCGTTTTGGTGATAAGACCGGTGGTGGCATGCTGGCCGGATTACTTTGCACTGAGATCACATTCTTGGTGATGAAGGGAGGGGTCGTTGACGAGGTGATCGGCTGGATGCGAGGGGGCGGCCATAGATTCGGTGAGATGCTGGTATTTTCCATTGTCGCTGGTGTTTTCGGGATTATCCTAGGCTTTACAGGTACGGCGCTCGCTTCAATCATGGAACGCTTTCGCAACCGCCTAACCGCTTAAAAAAGGATAAAGTCAATAGGTAAAAAAATATTGGTGAACGAACTGAAGAGTTGTTCATAGTTATAGTTCTTTGAAAAGCTGAACGAATAATTCAAATTAATTGCTGCCTACGATATCTTGATGGTTACCAGCAAGTAGCAACCAAACCGCTTACGGGGCTTACTCTTAGACAAAAGAGTTATCCATTACAAATGGAATATCCCAGCTATATATTAGGCAAGCGCATTGTTTCCTCCCGAAGGGATCCCTTCGGGACATTCCAGCGCGGAAGCCTGCCTTCGGCAGATAAATCTGCTAAGTAGCTACTAGTTAGACGGCGGGCAAGTGTGTAATTATAAAGTTGCGCCAGCCAAAGGCTGGTAAATTGTAAAAGTTAGCCTGCCTGCATACCTACGGCATGTAAACCGGTAGGCAGGTTGCTCTTTTAAGGAGGAAATAAAAGTAAAATAATATATAAATCATCGGCATTGTTTTTTCTCCGAAGGAGATCCCTCGGGATGGGTCGCCCCCGATAAAAGACATCGGGGTAAATTCCCGTCCTGCCAATTGTGAAAGTTAATCTACATTGTTAGATTGCAATTCGAAGGTAAGACCTCACAAATGTCTTGAGGCGGATATGAAACCGCTCGTTAATCGCAGATTGTTCCGCAATGAGTGAGTAATAGCAGAACAACTAGGGTGAGTAATAGAAGTAAAATTTAAAGATAAAAAGCATGGCAGACTAATAATGCCAGGCTAATGATCATAATAAATAGAAATAGATATACTGAATAAAACAAATTTTTCATCTTATTCCTCGATAAGGGAAATTTGTTCAAACAAAATATCATTGGTGAATTTTTTAATTAACTCGGTTGTTTCGTAATTGAGTTTTTGCATTCCGGATTTTAACTGGAAAATTTTATTCTGAAGATCGGCAATATTATTTTTATTGTTCAAAGCAGTTTTGAAAATGCTCATATCCTCTCTTTCGGATTTACTTAATAACTTTCCTACATCATTCGAGGATAATCCTATAAGAGTATTTACAAGTTTCAATTGTTCGATAGATGACGAACTCCACGCCCGTCCGACAATTTTAGAATATTCATCCGCAGTGAGCAATTCCGGCACGATGGCAATACCCGTACCGTCATCCAAACCGGAAGGAATTATATAATCTCCTTTATTTACACTTCCAATCACTTTGATAGGTATCTGTCCCATAAAAGCTACCTTCTCAAAAAGATCGGCATTTTCTTCACGCGGCATATTGCCGAGAATAATCGGTGAAGTTGATATAGCCATAAATTGTTCGGAGGCGGAAGTATTCTTAGAAATTTTTCCGCCGTTGACCGAAACAATATCGCCCGGTTCCATAATTTCATTCGGGTCCAATCTTTCGAGCCATTCGGAATAATCACCGCTCCCCGATTCATAAGTAATTCCTGTATGCCCCAATTCCCATCCCATCACAAAAACAATTTCGGCTATATCTATGGGAATTCTAACTATATCCACCGGTTCCTTTGGTATTGGAAGTGGGTAAAAATAGGCTGAAGCCGCAACAATTTCAGCGGCAATAAGGGC
>CAZKNM010000133.1:0-3615 GCA_964554135.1 uncultured Melioribacteraceae bacterium | reverse complement strand
AGAACATAACCGGCTCCTAAACTGTAAAGGACCCTTTTTAAACCGTATCTTGAAGCAATTTTAATTATGATTAAAAGAAAAATGACTCCGAGAGATGCTGCGCTTAACATGAAAGGAATGAAATTGAAAAGAATTATGAAAATCGTTTTTATTATATCTAAACCGAAATAAACTGCATAACCCGCTAGTGCAGAAAGGACAATGAAAATAAATGTAGAAGAACTGTAAAAGAAGTTATCGAGAAATTTTATTATAAATATTTTTGTAGGATGTACCGGTTTAGTAATTAAGTATATGGCTTCCTGGGACTTGTAAAGGGTTGAATATGAGACAATAATATTTCCGATATTAACCGTAACAAAAAAAATAAATAGGATGATCGAAATAAATTCGTGCAGAAGAAACATTCCTATCCTTAGTTCTATCAATAAATAATTGACCAATTCCCACGAGAAGATAAAAGCTCCGTATGCAAAAGCGACGTAAATAATACCACCACCGACATTTTTTATTAAGTCATTAAATTTAAAAACCGTATTGGATTTTATGTAGGAAAGTATCTTGTATTTTAGTATGTGGATTATCTGCTTCATTTAATCCTGTGTCAGCTCAATAAACAATTCTTCAAAGTTGCGCTTCATTTCATTTTTCATTTTATGCAGTGTATCAATATTATCGTCGAAGATCATTTCACCTTTATTTATAATGCTTACACGGCTGCATATTTCTTCTGCTACATTCAAACTATGAGTAGACATAAAAATTGTCTTTCCTTCTTTTGCTTTTTCTTTAAGCACATTTTTAACGATATGAGCACTTTGTGGATCAAGACCGATCATCGGTTCGTCGATTATAATGAATTGCGGATTGTGCAGAAAGGCAGAAGCGAAGGTAATTCTTTGTTTCATTCCTTGAGAATATTCTTCTGTACGTTTATTAAGCCAGTCACCGATTTTTAGTAATTCGACCAATTCCTCTATTTGATTTTTAATTTTTTGTTTAGGTAAATTGAATAAACCGCCGCTGAAATACAAAAATTCTTTACCCGTTAATTTATCATAAATATAAGGTTGGTCCGGAATGTATCCGATTTGCTTTTTTACATCCAGAGGACTTGCGCTGATTTTTGTTCCGTCGTAATAAATCGAACCGGCTGATGGGGAATAAAGACCGACCATCATTTTAATTGTTGTTGTTTTACCGGCTCCGTTGGGACCTAGGAAACCGAATAATTCCCCTCCTTGTATTTCCAAATTTAGATTATTAACCGCTGTATAACTTCCGAATATTTTAGTAAGATTTTCAATTTTTAGCATAATGAATAATCGTTAACTTTTAGGTATGATGTTAGAATTTCTTTTGGATTATCTTTTCTACGTCTTCAAAAGTTATGGTCATAAGATCTTCATCTGAATGATCGTACATACTTGAAATCCTCTCTTCCTGGTTGCTGATTGCCTGATAAAGAATATTTCTTGCCATCCTTGCATTACCGAAGTTCATATCGCGTTTTTTATATTGTTCTATAAAAAGTTCCAGCATTAATTGCAACGCACCTTCATCCATCTTATAACCATTATGACGTGCAATATCGGCTGCAATTTCAAGAAGCTGTCTAGGTGCGTAATCTTCAAAATGGAAAAAGTTTGTGAATCTTGAATTTATACCGGGATTAGATTGTATGAACTTTTTCATCTCTTCAGGATATCCGGCGACGATCACGATAAATTTTCCTTTGTTATCTTCCATTCTCTTAAGCAATGTATCTATCGCTTCCTGACCGAAATCACCGCTTCCTCTTGCAAGTGCGTATGCTTCATCAATGAATAGAGTACCTCCCATTGCCTGTTGAATAACTTTATCGGTTTTGGTTGCAGTTTGTCCTTGGTATCCAGCTACTAGTTCGGCTCTGTCAACTTCAACTAAATGTCCTTTTTCGAGCAAACCAATCTCTTTATAAATCTTACTTAACAAACGTGCAACAGTTGTTTTGCCGGTACCGGGATTGCCCGTAAAAACAGAATGGAGACTTTTTTCTATAACTTGTAATCCTCGTTGTTTCCTTATTTGTGTTACTTTTAAGCTGTTGATAAGTTTTTCAACACCACGCTTCACCTCTTCAAGTCCGGTTAATGAATCCAATTCTTTCACTATTGCATCTAATTTTTCCCGATCGATTTTTAATTCATAATGTTTGGCTTGTGTCTTTGATTCGACTATTTCTGCAATGTCCTCAGTAATAACCGTATATGTAATTTCATCAGTTCTTTTTTCCTGAGGTATGTCCGCCAATCTTAATAATCTTTTTTTACTGATATCTTCTAGAATGTTACGCACAATCCTTGCATTCCCGAAATTCTTATCCCGCATTCGATATAGTTCGTTGAAGTGTTTTTCAAGTTTTTCCTCAGCTTCTTTATGCAGCTTTAAATTATCCCTTTCCAATTTCTCTTTGAGTATATTCATTAGTTCATCGGGGGTATAATCATCGAAGAAGAAACTTTTTGTAAATCGTGATTGAATGCCGGGATTGCTTTCTATAAAAGATTTCATTTCGTTGGTATAGCCGGCTGCAATGACAATAAATTTTCCTCTATCATCTTCCATACGTTTAAGCAATGTATCGATGGCTTCTTTACCGAAGTCATGTTCGCCTCCATCCTTTTTAATAAGTGCATAAGCTTCATCGATAAAGAGTGTACCTCCCAGAGATTGGTTAATTAGATTAGTGGTTTTTTCGGCAGTTTGTCCAACAAAACTTGCTACCAATCCTTGACGATCAACCTCAACTAGATGACCTTTCGATAGGATTCCAAGCGCAGAAAAAATCTTACTAAATATACGGGCAACAGTAGTCTTACCCGTACCTGGATTGCCCAAGAAAAGAACGTGTGATGAAAATTTATCTTTTACATCTTCACCTTGTTCGTTGTAATATCTTGCAAGCTTAACCATATCACGCACTTCTTTTTTAACAGAGCTTAAACCTGCTAGGGAATCTAGTTCATTTAATGCTTCTGTTAAAGCTTCTTCATTTATAGGAATAAGTATTTCCTTTTCCTTTTCGGTTTTCAGTATAGATCTAACATCGTCGGCAGTAATAGCTGTTAATGCTTCCTTGTTTCGTTCATCTTTGGGTAATTGTAGATAGCGTTGGCTTAGATTTATTTTCACATCCTGGAAAAAATGATTTGCAATCCGGGCATTCGCAAAAGTTTTGTCTCTCTTCCTATACAATTTCATATATTCTTTTTTGATGATCTCGGCAGCTTCATCTTCAATTGTATATTCTTCGCTCTCCAACAATTTGTTAAATATTTCATACAATTCTTCCGGTGTATAATCTTCAAAGTTGAATGTGCGTGTGAACCTTGATCTCAATCCCGGATTGGAATTAAGAAATGCTTCCATCTCTTCAGGGTATCCTGCAGCTATAATGGAGAATTTCCCCTTATGATCTTCCATGCGCTTGAGGAGAATGTCGATTGCTTCCTGACCGAAATCCTGACCTGAGCCGCCCTTCTTTACCAGCGTATATGCTTCATCGATAAATAGAACGCCGCCAATCGCATCTTTAATTATCTTTTCGGTTTTCTGTGCAGTCTCACCAATATA
>CAZKNM010000132.1:0-3805 GCA_964554135.1 uncultured Melioribacteraceae bacterium | reverse complement strand
ATGGAAAAGGTATCATCTCCCTGCGCAGAAACTTGTAATGCTAATAAAATGTAATGAATAAAAACAAATACAATTATATGGAAGTTCTTAATCATGAATGTAAAGCTACAGGAAATGAACCAAAAGATAAAAGTCAAATTTGAAGTCTTGTAACAACACCATGTAATTTATTGTAGGGTAATTTGTGAAATTGAACAAAGTTGGGAGTAATCTTCTTTAGGAAGGCAAATATTTTCATTGTGAATTTTCTCGCATAAATATCTTCCACACCGTAGAAAATAACTTTGGCATCCAAACCGCACTCTTTAAGTATTTCAGGGATGTTTAATATTTCCATATATCCTGCTTGAATTTCTAATCCGGATAGACCTTCGCTGATATCGGGGACAAAAAGCTTTTGGATTCCGAACGGCTTATCCATTGTAATGATTGAGATGATAATGTTGTTTTCATAAATAATACCCGTTCTGATCATCGTATGAACCATATAAGGTGGAATGATGTGTAGATCTTTGGCAAAGAATATGGCCGTGCCCTGAATAAAATTTCCCTTATCATATAATTGGTTGTAACTAACCAGGAACGTATCTATTGGGAGTGAGCGGAAAGATCTCCTCAACTTTGAGTTTCCTTTTACCCATAGACCGATCATTAGAAATGGAATGGAAGCCACAATTATCGAAGCATATCCTCCGTGAGGGATTTTATCAAATACAGCCAGTAGGAAAAATGCGTCGACTACGAATACAATTAAAGTAACCGCTATCTTTAAATATTCCCGGCGGTGGTAGAAAATCCAGCTCATCAAAACAGCACTTATTGTCATTGTAGCGGTTACGGCAAGACCGTAAGCAGCCGCCAAATTTTCGGATGCTCTAAAAACCAGAATCATCAATATAACCGCAATGAGTAATCCCCAGTTTACGGAGTTGATATAAATTTGCGATTTCAGTTCATGGGATGTATACTTTATTTTCATCAAAGGCATAATATGAGTTCTGATTCCCTGATAAACGAGAGAGAAAATAGCGCTGATCATTGCCTGCGAAGCGATTATGGTAGCAAGTAAAGTAAGTATCAGAAACGGTATATATAAAAACTCAGCCTGGGACCTGATCATACCGAAAAGGAGATTAATTTTTCCACCGTGGTCGAAAGCAAAAGCGCCCTGCCCGAAGTAATTTACGACAAGAGCCACAAAAACAATGTACCATGCGTTCTTAATAGGTTTGCTTCCCAGGTGTCCCATGTCCGCGTAAAGTGCTTCGCCGCCGGTAGCACACAATATTACTTCCGAGAGAACGAAAAATCCCGCGAAGCCGTTATTGATGAAAAATTCTATTGCGTAATATGGACTGATTGCATAAAAAATTTCCGGTCTGTTCATAACGGAAAAAAGTCCCGAAATAAATAACGAGGAGAACCAGACTATCATTATAGGGCCGAATGAAGAAGCAACTTTGTCCGTACCTTTTGATTGAATGGAAAACAAAGCGATTGCAATTATGATTGTTATGATGATTATATAATTGTTGTGGAGATGACCGATTCCCGGTATCAATTCCAAGCCTTCCACTGCAGAAAGAATACTTATTGCCGGTGTTATAACTCCATCTCCAATTAGAAGTGAAACACCTATATAACCGAGTAATGTTACGAAAGCTGTTCTTCGACCCGACTTTACCGAGCTGGCAAGAATTTCTTTTAAAACAACTATTCCTCCTTCACCGCGCGAGCTTAAACTCATTGCCAGGTAAGTATATTCTAAAGTTACCAGGACAATTAGCGTCCAAAATATTAGCGAGAGAATACCCATAATGTTTAGCGGTGTAGCAGGAGTGAGAAAGAATATCACGGTGAGTGTATAAATCGGACTCGTTCCGATATCCCCGAATACAAGCCCCATTGCTTTTATAATTGGATTTATGGAGGAATTTTTTAATTTACTATTTCCCATTTAGCGGTAATTTACGATCTGATATTTTAAACGAATCGTCTCCAACAGTAAATTACGAATTTCCAAGTAATAATTTCTTTGAAAAATAATAATATATTCTGATTATCGGGAAAAACATAATTTTCGTAAATTTAAGATACTGAATGAAAAGTTCGTCTTATCATTTTCAATAAACTAACAATTTGGATTTGTTGGAAGAATGAGTTCTATTGATTATACCGCTAAAAATGAGAAAAGGAGAGTTGCGTTTGTTTCTGTTTTTGCCGCTGTCTTTTTAACCGCTTTTAAATTAATAATCGGTTTAATAACAGGGAGTCTGGGTTTGCTTTCCGAAGCATTGCATTCCGGATTGGATTTAGTTGCCGCTACGATAACTTACTTTGCAGTGAGAATATCCGATAAACCGAGCGATAAAGAACATCACTTCGGGCATGGTAAGATAGAAAATTTATCCGCTTTGATTGAGACTCTGCTGTTGTTGATCACTTGTGTCTGGATAATTTATGAAGCCGTCAACCGTCTTGTTACAGGGAAGGTGGAAATTGAAGTGATGATTTGGAGTTATATTGTAGTTATAACATCAATAGTTGTTGATTATTCAAGGTCAACTGCTTTGTATAAAGCGGCTAAGAAATATAATAGTCAAGCACTGGAAGCCGACGCACTTCATTTCTCCACAGATATTTGGAGTTCGCTGGTTGTGCTGTTCGGATTGGTTGGAGCTCAGATTGGTTATCATTTTGCGGATTCAATAGCGGCATTATTTGTTGCTTTGATCGTAATTTATATTTCATACAGACTCGGTAAAAGATCGATCAATGTTTTGCTGGATAGAGCGCCGGCAAAGATTCCCGAACAGGTAAAATCTCTTTTAAAAGATGTCTCGGGTGTTCTGGGTTTTCACGACTTGAGAGTAAGAGAGGGAGGAGCGCAGACTTTTATCGAAGTAAATATTCATGTTGATCCCCAACTTACGGTTGATCAAGCGCATCGTATTTCACATAAAGTAGAAGAATACATCAGCAGCAATATTAAAAGTTGCACCGTTCACGTTCATCAAGAACCGGATACAAAAGATCATTAATTATAAAATTGTATGGTTGTTATTTTAGGGATACCTTTCGATAAGAACTCTTCTTACATGAGAGGCTCGGCTCAAGCGCCGCAAAAGATACGTAAAGCACTTCACTCTTCTTCAACAAACCTTTGCACTGAAAACGGAATTGATTTAAGTAAAGATGAACGATGGCAGGATGCCGAGGATTTGAAATTTTCTAAAAAAGAAACTACCCAAGAAATTATTGAGAAAGCGATTGGTGATTTACTTTTAAAAAACCGCAAAATAATTTCTCTTGGTGGAGATCATTCAATTACTTTTCCGATTATAAAGGCGTATTCTGCAAAGTACAAAAACTTAAACATTCTTCACCTTGATGCGCATCCCGATCTGTATGATGAATTAGACGGGAATAAATTTTCACACGCTTGCACGTTTGCAAGAATAATGGAAAATAAACTTGCCCGTCGGTTGGTTCAAATTGGAATTCGGACAATGAATCCGCACCAGCGCGAGCAGGTTGAAAGGTTCGGTGTTGAGGTAATAGAAATGAAAAATAGATATTTTGCATCGATTTTCTTCATTTCCGTGATCGCCATTTGGGCACTGGCCGGAAATGCGGCACAGGCGGTAAATGGCGGCCAGCCGTCTTCCACCGACAAGGCGACACTGCAGGAAGCGCTGGCAAAGATTGAGCAGCAAAAGGCCGCGGCCCGCGAGGCACGCTCGAAGGACATGGCCAAAGAACTGACGCCGCTGGAGAAGGATTGGGGAATCAAGCTCTACGGCAT
>CAZKNM010000131.1:0-4242 GCA_964554135.1 uncultured Melioribacteraceae bacterium | reverse complement strand
GCTCTGCCAATGTATACGCCGCCATTGCCCCGGCAGGACCTGCGCCAATTATAATTACATCAAAAAAAGTTCTCACCATTTACCCCCTCAGGAAGCTTAACAATGATAACCGCAAACCAAGCACCACGAAGAACTATTCTTTTAGAATTCCAATCAATTTTCCAAGCCCTTCATTCTTTGATACCGATTTGATTGGAGATTCATTCAGCCATTCTTTTCTAACTTTATTAATGACAGAAATATTCAGCGCATCACCGCCATGTATCTTAGTCCAAACTAAAACAGCTATCGCCGTCTTCAGCGACAAAGACCTAACACGCATCGTGTGATGCGAATACCTCCCCGGATGAATGTGAACGTATCTTTTTTCATCATCACCCAAACGCAAAGTCCATTTTGAATTATCCGACAGCTCGATCATTCTGTATTGATCATTATCTGTTTCAATCCAGTCAGTATATGCCTTCTTCTCCAAAATATTTCGTCCTTTCAATTGCTCAATGACTTGTACGGAAATATCGTGAGGACTCATCGAACCGAGGTACAAATCCATCAATGAATCACCGATTGTTTTCAACTCACCTAATATTTCGTGCTCACTTTTTACCTGTATCCCCCCTTTAATAAAACCAGCATGATGTTTCCAGCAGTTTAATAAAACCGGACAAGGGGTTGAAATATTTTTATCGTTGTGATTCATTATTCTATAACTACTTTAAATGAAATATAACAATTTAATAGAAAACTTCATTTTCATTTATTAAAACGAGCTTAACTGGAAAGATTTTCTGCTGTAGCTTTAATGAATAAAAAGCTGCCGCACAAGTGCAGCAGCTTTTACATGATTCTATTGACTTTGCATATCGAATGACATTCTATGATCAAGATTAGAAACTTTTAATGCAAGATTAGTCGACATTTCTACGGTCTTATAAATCTTCTCGAAATTTATCTTTTGTATTTCATCTTTGGGCGCATGCAAATCCTCATACATGTTATCAAACAAAAAGAAAGCCGGAATATTCTTTCGAACGAACGGGTAATGGTCGCTAAGCTCGAACGAGCGTGTGTAGCTTTGTGAATAATCTAGATCAAATTTTGCTGTTTCGGAATTGGCTTTTTCAAGCAATTCATGGAATTCTTTGCTAACTCTATCAGCGCCGATAGCCTCTATTGAATTTTCATCCTGTCTGCCGCACATATCTATATTTATACATGCTACTACATTATCAATCTGCGGGAAATTATTGGTAAAGTAATAAGAGCCGAGCAGTCCTTTCTCCTCTGCCGTTACAAAAAGAAGTATAATCGATCTTTTGTTATTACCGGATTTAATAATTTTATCGGCGGTTTCAAGTACGGCAATTACACCGGAACCGTTATCATCTGCTCCATTGCATACATCGCTGTTGTAAATGTATACATGATCATAATGTGCGCTTAACACGACATATTCGTTCTTCAACTGTGGATCTTTTCCTTCAATAACGCCAACTACATTACGAATAGATTCATTTCCTTCAACTATACCATAATCAAACATAAATTTCTTTTTCAACAAAAACGGATCTGCTTTCCCGGTTCCGTTTCTCATTTCCAATATTTTATCGTAAGAAATAATCTCGCCGTCGAAAATCTTTTTAATTCCTTCCAAACTCCCTAAGACAGCCGGTAAACCCCCTGCCTCACTATGTTCTTCTTTCGTCCATTTGAAATCTCCAATCATTAATATCGACCAATAAATATTCCAATACGGGATCAATCCGTCGTTAACAATATTTATCAAACCAACGGCTCCATTCTTTTCAGCAAGTTGAGCTTTAAACCTTGGTGATGAATATTCAGTTAACTCGGCTCCCTTAAAATAGTTTTCATCATCGCCGGAAGGTTCCCCGCTCAGAGTAATTACAATCTTCCCGTTTACATCAATATTCTTGTAATCGTCATAACCGTATTCTTCGGCTGTAATACCGTAACCGACGAACACTAGACCGGCAGCTTTCCTTAAATATTTCAGATCGGGTATTCTCGAATCGTCGAGAAGATAATCCAGTCCCGGGGTAAGTTTACTAATCTCCTTTCCAGATTCATCGTATAACACAAGATTGGGTTCTTGTTTAAATCTCCTTACACTCATATCGAAGTTTTGGAAATACGTTCCGTCATCACCGAGAGGTTTTACTCCGTATTTCTTCATTTCTGAAGCAATAAATTGAGCGGCGACACGTTCACCGCGGGAGGAAGCATTTCTTCCTTCAAGTTCATCGGAAGAGAGAAACTCCAGATTTGATTTCATTCTTAAAATAACATCCGACTTACCAGTTTGAGCAAAGATAGATACACTGAAAAGAATAGAGACAACTAAAAAACCAACAAAAGATTTTCGCATTTAATATCCCCCTGCTTTTAGAATTGTGAATTTTTTGAACACAAAAATAAATCTCTCCAATAAATTGTAAATGTAATAATTATTCCCCTGCGAACGATAACTTGTGATCAAGATTGGCAAGTTTATAGACAATCTCTTCTACCAGTCTGCTGGTTTTACATATCTTGTCATAATTTATTTTATCCGAGTCATCACTTGGTTTATGCAGGTCTGTAATCATATTGTCGCAGAAAAAGAAACCTGGTATTTTTCTTTTAATAAACGGATTGTGATCGCTTTGAGTGAAATATTTTTCGGTAGTGATTAAACTAAAATTAACCGTTTCCGAATTAGCTTCCCGAATCAATCTTTCATATTCGACATTTGATTTATCCAAGCCCATTATAAAAAGAGTATCTATACTTTCTCTTCCACACATATCAACGGTAACATCACCAACAATGTCTTCAGGATAGGGAAAGTTTTTGATAAAATATTCGGAACCGAGGTAATCAACTTCTTCACCGGTAAACAAGGCCGCAATAACGGAGCGTTTATTATTTTTTGATGCGGTAAGTCTGCGCGCTATTTCCAAGATTGTAACTGTTCCCGATCCGTTATCGTTGGCTCCGTTAAAAACAACACCTCTCATCATTCCTACATGGTCAAAGTGAGCGCCCATAACAACATACTCGTTTTTTAACACAGGATCGTTACCTTTAATTATTCCAACTACATTCCTCGCTGTTTTCTCTTCATACTTAATGATAAGATCAAAATTGATTTTCTTCTTGAATTTAAAAGCCGGGAGA
The DNA here is from genome assembly GCA_964554135.1 of uncultured Melioribacteraceae bacterium. Classification (GTDB taxonomy): domain Bacteria; phylum Bacteroidota; class Ignavibacteria; order Ignavibacteriales; family Melioribacteraceae; genus CAZKNM01. The sequence continues at coordinate 1,062 of CAZKNM010000131.1, read as the reverse complement.
TTTTGATGAGACTGTATCATTTCCTCCAATTCAGCATATTCAAAATCTTCTCCTTCAAAAAATTTATCGAGGACATTCTCAGACAAAAGTCCGATCGGTGGAATTTCACTAGATGACGGCTGTACACTATCCTGGAACACCATTTTCTCTTCCAACGTTTGCTTTTGAATTACGTACCAGAAATCGATTAATTCGCCTTCCGGAATAATTATAACACCGGTTGCACCTTTTTGTAATGCCGTTCTTACTTTCCCGATAAACTGTGAATAATCGGAAGGAACCGATCCGCTGAAGAAATTTTCATCTTCACTATATGGTTCACCCGGTAAAAACATTACAACTTTACCCGTAACATCGAGATCTTTATAATTATCATAATCGAATTCCGGTGCTGAAATTCCATATCCAGCAAACACAATTTCAAACGGGATATTAAATAAATCCTGCCTCAGGGGTTGATCTCTAAATACGGCAAAGTCTTCACCGAGAGGTAAAGAGAATAATTTCTCGTTTTTTTCATTTAATACAGACAGATTGGATGAAGGATCATACCAATTTGAGATAACTTTAAAACTTTGCAGATATGTTCCGTTATCACCAAAAGGTTTGATACCGTATTTTTCCATTTCCGAAGCGATAAATAATGAAGCAACCTTTTCGGAGTGTGATGCGGCATTTCTCCCTTCCAACTCGTTGGAGGCAAGAAATTCTAGATTGGATTTTATCTCGTTGATTTTACATGTTGTTCTATCCGGTTGTCCTAACAACGTCGAATTGAATATCAATACTACAGCGATAAAGAGTCGGTAATTTATCATAATATATTCTCCCTTGTTTAATCGCCTTTTTGACGGCCTCGCTGACTATTATGTTTCTTTTTTAATATATTAATAACCAAATAATACCGTTAAAATTACGGGAATTTCTCGGTCAAAATTCAATCAAAGGAAGTTATGTTGAAACCATTTCGCCTTCACATTAAAAATATTTTCCCACTTTTACTGATATTTTCCGTTTTATTCTTATTCATCGGATGTGACAGCAGCATTGGTCCAGAAGATA
>CAZKNM010000130.1:2209-4434 GCA_964554135.1 uncultured Melioribacteraceae bacterium | reverse complement strand
TCTTGATGATACTGAAAGACCTGAACTTACCGGTAAAACGTTTGCTCTGGCAACAGCATTATTAATAGGAGAAAAAGATTCTTCCGATATTGAAAAGAAGGTTGCGAATAAGCTAAAGCTCGATCCAAATTCAGATATAATGAAAAGACTAGATTGGCTTGGATTATTCAGTAACGAAGAAGTAAAAGCCGATCCAATGACGTACCTGGATATTTTAACAAATAGAATGCTGGAGAAAATGCCGTACAAATCCGGCGAAAGAGATATGATTGTTTTGCAGCATGATTTCATCGCAGAGTATAAGGACAAGAAAGAGCATATTATTTCATTATTGATAGACTATGGCATTCCAAACGGTGATTCTTCAATGGCGCGTACGGTTAGTCTTCCTGCTGCAATTGCAACGAAATTAATTGTTAACGGTGATATAAATCTTACGGGTGTTCATATGCCGAATCTTCCTGAAATCTATAATCCTGTTATGGAAGAGTTGGAAGGAATGAATATTAAATTCAAAGACACGGTTAACGTGATATAAAAATTTCTAAGTAGGGACGTGATGTATCATGTCCCTACTATAACCTCGCAGGTTAGGATTAGCACACTTTTAACTTGACAAATTTAACTTAATCTTTTCGATTGACAAACCGTACATAATTACGTACGTTTGTACAAAAAGGATAAATAATGTTAAGTATCTCAGCCACAAAAGCTAGAGAAAGGCTTTATAAGTTAATTGACCGGGCGAAGGAAGAAGGTGAACCCATCCAAATAACAGGTAAGCGGGGCAACGCAGTTCTTATTTCGGAAGAAGATTGGCGTGCCATCAGCGAAACACTCTTTCTTCTTTCAATTCCAGGTATGAGAGAATCAATTCGTGAAGGTTTGCAAACCCCTCTTAGCGAAACAACCGATAAAATTGACTGGTAATGTATAAAGTTGTTTTCACGAAGCAGACACTCAAGGATGCAGAGAAAATTTCTACTGCCGGATTGAAAGATAAAACAGAAGAACTTCTAAAAATTATATCGAAAAATCCTTTTCAAACAATTCCAACTTATGAAAAATTGGTCGGTGATTTAACAGGAGCCTATTCGCGGAGAATTAATATTCAGCATAGGCTGGTGTATCAAGTTTATGAAAAAGAAAAAATTGTGAAAGTTATCCGGATGTGGACACATTATGAATAATTAGTTGGACGATTCGCCGAATCGTCCAACATATAAATCGTATCCCTACTTATCAAAAATTTCTATAAATTTGATTTATGAAATATTCTCTGAAAGAAGAACTCAAAAAACTATTAGCAATCGTTAGACAACTTGATAGAAAGATTATTATAATATTTATCAGTGTTGGGATTCTACAAACTGTTTCCTGGTATTACACATCGCGAAGATTTTTCAGATTGAATCTGTTCAATTCCTTTTTTGCTCATGATCCGAATGTTCAGTTGTACGAATATCTTTTTTGGTTTATCGGAGATTTCATTACTTACTTTATTCTGCCAATACTGATAATTTACTTGATTCATAAAGAAAAACCGCGGGACTTTGGGCTTCGATTTGGTGAAGTGAAATCCGGTTTGTTGATTAGTCTCATTTTCCTCTGTGTGATGATTGTAATCGTATGGTTCGTTTCAGCTATGCCGGATTTCACGGCAAAATATCCTCACCTTTATTCAGTGAAAAATAATTGGACAATATTTTTGATTTATGAATCCGGAATGTTATTGTACATGTTCGCATGGGAATTTATCTGGCGCGGATATATGTTGTTCGGTTTGGAAGAAAAGTTTGGTTATTATGCTGTATTGATTCAGATGCTTCCGTTTGTGATTTTGCATAACGGTAAACCTGAAATTGAAACATTTTCTGCCATAATCGGTGCGATTGCACTCGGAATCCTAGCATTTAGAACGAGATCGTTCTTGTACGGTGTGCTTCTTCATTTCGGAACAATGATTAGTATAGATTTCATTTCTTCGATGAGATTTCGTATTAATGATTATGGTACCGGATTGGCTTCCCTCATAAAAATAATTTCCAGTATATTTTGAGCGTCAAAAGTTTTTAATAAATGAAAGGAGTAAAAATGCGATTCTGTCTTAACATTGATCATGTTGCGTTCCTCAGGAATGCAAGGGGAGAAGTTCATCCTGATCCTGTTACTTATGCTCTTATGGCCGAACTATACGGAGTTGACGGAATTGTTGTTCACCTTAG
>CAZKNM010000130.1:0-2132 GCA_964554135.1 uncultured Melioribacteraceae bacterium | reverse complement strand
ATTATTAAAATTGCTTGTGATGTTCAGCCCGAACTTGCAACACTAGTACCGGAAAAAAGACTTGAACTTACAACCGAAGGAGGATTAAACGTAATAGACAATTTGAAACATATCAAGCAGACAATCGAACGACTGCACGAAGCGGAAGTTCCCGTCTCAATTTTCATTGAACCTGACATTACTCAAATTGATGCTGCTGCAGAAATAAATACCGACATAATCGAAATTCATACCGGTAAATATGCAAATGCACCTACCGAAGAAGAAATGTTTGAGGAACTGGAAAGCATTTGTCTTGCAGCTAAACATGCAAAGAAACTTGGTTTGGGTGTTAACGCCGGGCACGGTCTGAATTATCAAAACATCAAAGAATTGATTTTAATTCCGGATATTGATGAAGTGAGTATTGGTCAAGCTGTGGTTGCCCGCTCTATATTTGTTGGTGTTGAAAGGGCGGTTAAAGAAATGATTGCGCTTATTAAAGGATAGATTTCCTCAATTATATTTTTTCCTGCTTATAATGTAGGGACATGATATATCATGTCCCTACTAGGGATATTACATATAAACTGTTATCACGCTTTCTTATGTTGTCATCTCAGCCCGGTTTACGGTACTAGGTAATTGTACTGATTCGCATTTAAATAATTTTTGTTATATTCCTTTCATCTTATTGTGGGGTAACAATACTTAATTTATTTGAGACGCTATGGCTTGGTTAGTTATGCAGAAAATGTCTGATAATATATTAAATTTGAGAGTTATGCGGAACTAACAACTAGGATTAGCTATAGCTATGAGACTGTAGCTTAATATACAGTTAGCAATATTCGTAAATTGTTTAGAGAAATTAAAGTCATTTTTTGTATTTCAACTTTTACCTATTTTTAAATAACATTGTTGACAAAAATTGATTGTGAAATGTTATCCAAACAAAATTTATAGTAGAACATAAACATGCCAAAAGTAAAGTCCGAAATTATTTTGTGGGCAAGAAAAAATTCGCTACTTTCTCAAGAAGACGCTGCACACAAGCTTAATATAAAAGATAGTAAAAAATTGAGTGCAGTAGACAAACTCACTGCTCTAGAATCTGGAGAAAAGGAACCTTCTAGGTCTTTACTTCTTAGAATGTCCAAGCAATATCATCTTCCTCTTTTAACCTTTTATCTAGACGAACCACCAAGCATTGGTGATCGAGGTGAGGATTTTCGAACTTTACCAGTCAAATTTGAAGAAACTGAGAATGTAAATGTAGATATCCTAATTCGAGATATTAAAGCACGTCAAAGTACAGTCCGTGAAACACTAATTGACGCAGATGAAGAAAAACATTTGGGATTTATTGGAAAACACAAAATTGAAGATGGTGTTAGTAGTGTTGTTCAAACTATTCGTAAGTTTCTTAATTTCAGCCTTAATGACTATAGGAATCAATCAAACCATAAAGAGGCTTTTCGATTTTTACGACAAAAGATCGAATCTCAGTGTGTTTTTGTATTGCTAAAAGGAAATCTGGGCTCTTACCATAGTAATATTCCAACCACTGTTTTTAGAGGATTTGTACTCTCTGATGATATCGCACCATTTATTGTAATTAATGATCAAGATAGTGAATCAGCTTGGTCATTTACATTGATGCACGAGATGACTCATTTAATTTTAGGTCAAACCGGAGTTAGTGGGGCATACTTTGATAATGTAATCGAAAAATTCTGTAATAGTGTAGCGAGTGAATTTTTTCTACCAGCAGCTGAGTTTGAAAAGTTCGAGATTTCTAATTATGATCTTGATCATCTACGGGCCGAAATATTTGATTATGCTTTTTCACGAAAGCTTAGCAGTACTCATATTGCCTATCGACTTTATAAACGAGGAGATATCAACAAATCGTTATGGGATTCCTTACAGGAGTTTTATTATAAAAAGTGGCTCGAAAATCGAGAAACATCCCAACAAAAAAATAAACAAAAAGATGGTGGCCCTAACTATTACGTATTACAAAAATATAAGTTGGGAACACTAGTTGGGTTGGTTCAGCGTTTAACATTTGCTGGTGCATTAACGACTACAAAAGCTGGGATGTTATTAGACATCAAACCTCTTAAAGTTCACAAACTATTTCAATCTGA
>CAZKNM010000129.1:0-4888 GCA_964554135.1 uncultured Melioribacteraceae bacterium | reverse complement strand
GCGGTATCAGTATCCAATTTCTCGGACTTTAAGTTATATGCATGAGTTTTCAATCGTCCAAAACATAATTAACGCATGCGAAGCTGAAGCAAGAAAACATAATTCTAATAAAATTTCTAAAATAGGATTAAGAATTGGGGAATTCACCGGTGTTGTAAGAGAAGCACTCGATTTCGCTTTCGACATCACAAAAAAAAATACTTTAGCTGAAAACGCTGCATTCGAAATCGAAATCGTGCCATTAAAGACACACTGCAATAACTGCGGCCATACATTCAGTGATATTAAAGAATATAATTTCTATTGCCCCGATTGCAACGATCCTTTGGAAATTCTGGAAGGAAGAGAATTGGAAATTAAATACATCGATATTACTTAATAATTATTCGGAATTATATCTATGCACATAATTGATATGCACACTCACATAATGCAGGAAAACGAAAAAGCTGCTAATTGGAATAAAGATTTTTTCAACAAGCACAAGATATTTGCTGCTAATTTAATGTCTGCACCAGGTGCGGGGAAAACATCCCTTCTTGAGGAAACCATAAAGAAGATAAAGAACGAATTTAAAATTGCGGTTATTGAGGGTGACCTTCAAACAACGATTGATGCAGATAGAATAAATGCACTTGGAATTCCTTCGCATCAAATTGTAACAGGTACTGTTTGCCACCTAGATGCCAGAATGATTCATAATGTTTTACATGACTTCAAACTTGAGGGTATTGGACTTCTCTTTATTGAAAATGTAGGAAATCTTGTCTGCCCTGCCGAATTTAATCTAGGTGAAGATTTGAAAGTTATGGTTTTCAGTGTTGTTGAAGGTGCCGAGAAACCGAAAAAATATCCAGTAATGTTTCACGAGACCGATGCAGTACTGCTTAATAAAATTGATTTAATTCCATACTCGGGAGTTTCACTCAAAGAATTAGAGAAAAACGTATTGGAAATAAATCCGCTAGCAAAAATATTCCCGGTATCCTGCAAAACAGGTGAAGGGATTGACGATTGGATTGGATGGTTGAAACAACAAATAAGAAAGTAATTTATGTTTGCCTGCAAGAGGATTTTAGTAGAAGGTATTGTGCAAGGAGTTGGGTTCCGCCCGTTTATTTATAAACTTGCTAACCAATTTGATTTGAAAGGAATTATTTATAATGATTCCAAAGGAGTTTACATAGAAGTTGAAGGCGATAAAATTAATGTCGATAATTTTATCAATTCGATTTCGCACTCAGCTCCCCCTTTAGCTCTGATCGAAAATGTAAAATCTGAAAAAAATGAGAAGAAAGGTTACGATACATTTTCTATTGCTCCGAGTGAAGAAAAAGAAGACAAATTTATTTTAATCTCACCCGACGTTTCTACCTGTGATGATTGCTTAGTTGAATTGAATAATTCCGATGATAGACGCTTCGAATATCCATTTATCAACTGTACTAATTGCGGACCAAGATTCACAATCATAAAAAACATTCCATACGACCGTCCAAAAACGACAATGGGCAAATTCAAACAATGTACTGACTGCGAAAGCGAATACCAAAATCCTACCAATAGGAGATTTCATGCTCAGCCTAATGCATGTCATGTTTGCGGACCACATGTTTCACTTTATGATAATAGACAAAATCCAATTCAATGTACAAATCCGATCGACGAAACGGTTAAACTTCTTAGGGATGGTTTTATCATAGCACTCAAAGGGCTTGGCGGTTATCACCTTGCATGCGATGCACTCAATGAAAAAGTTGTTGATAAATTACGTGAGAGAAAGTTTAGAATAGACAAACCATTTGCTGTGATGATTCCGGATGTACGCTTGCTTGATAACATTTGTATTTACACAGAGAAAGAGAAAGAGTTTTTATCAACAATTCAGCGACCGATAGTTTTAATAAAACGTAAATCGAATTCACCCGTCGTGAGAAACATCGCACCGGGAAATAATTACCTCGGCATTATGCTGCCTTACACACCGCTTCATCATATCATCATGAAAAAAATAAATTCTCCTTTAGTTATGACGAGCGGCAATATTTCAGAAGAACCTATCGCTTATAAAGATGCAGATGCTTTCGAGAGACTTCAAAACATTGCCGATTACTTTTTGATCCACAATAGAGAAATACATTTACGCTGTGATGATTCAGTAGGCACGGTTTTCAATGGAATGAAAACAATGCTGCGCCGTTCACGCGGATATGTCCCCTACCCAATTAATATACCGGTAAAAACAGATAAACATATTCTCGCGACAGGTGCTCATCTAAAAAATACATTTTGTTTTTTGAGAGACAACTACGCTTTCATAAGTCATCATATAGGTGATCTGGAAAACTTCGAAACACTGAAATCTTTTACCGAAGGAATTGAACATTTTAAAAAACTATTCTACTTAAATCCTTCTATTATTGCTTACGACATGCACCCGGAATATTTATCCACAAAGTATGCCCTGGATTCTGCTATTGAAATGAAAATTCCTGTTCAGCATCATCATGCACATATAGCCAGTTGTATGATCGAAAACAATATTACGGGACAGGTCATCGGTGTATCGTTCGACGGAACCGGATACGGCACCGATGGAAATATTTGGGGAGGGGAATTTTTTACTGCAAATTTTACCGACTTCAACCGAATTGCACATTTTGAATACATTCCACTCCCTGGTGGTGAAGCGGCAATCAGAGAACCGTGGAGAATAATTGTATCCAACTTGTATCATTATCTTGGCAATGAACTTGATAAAGTAGATATTCCCTTTTTAGAGGAATTACAAAATAAATACGGTATGAATCTTAATTTGATTAAACAAATCATCGATAAAAAGATAAATTCACCGCTAACTTCTGCAGCCGGAAGATTGTTCGATGCTGTTTCGGCATTATGTAGAATTCGATATAGGGTAAATTATGAAGCTCAAGCTGCTATTGAGTTTCAAATGCTCGCTGACGAAAATGAAAGGAGATCATATTCGTACGACATAGATACAAAGACTTCTCCATGGAAAATCTCTTTTGATTCGACTTTCCGAGAAATAATAACCGATATAAAAAACAAAATTCATGTCTCCAAAATATCCGGCAAGTTTCATAATACAATTGCCGAAATTATTTCTTCTACCGCCGAAAAAATAAGATTGAAAACCGGATTAAATAAAATAGCCCTCAGCGGCGGTGTATTCCAAAATGCTTTGCTGATTGAAAAAGTAATTCCGATTTTAAACTGTGCCAAGTTTGAGGTTTATACCAATTCGAAAATACCTCCAAATGACGGAGGAATATCTTTGGGTCAGGCAGTGATTGCGCAAAGCATTATTAACAAAAATAAAACTTGATCTAATTGATAGGAGTTTAATATGTGCCTTGGTATCCCAGGTAAGATAATCGAGATATTTGAAGAGAATGGCATACAGATGGGTATGGTTGATTTCGGAGGTGTTAAAAAAAATGTGTGTCTTCAATACATTCCTGAAGCTAAAGTTGGTGATTATACAATTGTACACGTAGGTTTTGGAATAAGCATTTTGAACGAATACGAAGCTAATGAAACTATAAACTACATTAAAGAGATTGAGGATATTGATAACAAGCTCAACAAACCGGAATGAAATATATAGATGAATATCGAAATGCCGATCTCGTAAAAGAATATATCGAAAAAATTCATGAGGTCACTACCTGCGATTGGACGATAATGGAAATCTGCGGCGGGCAAACCCACGTAATCATGAAATATGGCATCGATGAACTGCTTCCTAAGAAAATTACTTTTCTGCATGGACCCGGCTGCCCTGTATGTGTTACACCTCTTGAAATGATCGATAAAGCTATTGCGATTGCATCACACCAGGATGTTATTTTCTGTTCCTACGGTGATATGCTGCGTGTACCCGGTTCTCATAAGGATTTATTTGCAGTAAAATCGGAAGGAAGAAAAGTACGTATCGTTTACTCTCCCTTGGATGCAATAAAGATAGCACATGAAAATCCTCAGATGAAAGTTGTATTTTTTGCCATTGGTTTCGAAACTACTGCTCCGGCAAATGCAATGGCAGTCTGGCAGGCAAAGAATCTCGGATTGAGAAATTTTTCAGTTTTGGTTTCTCATGTCACGGTTCCACCCGCAATTACGTTGATACTCGAAGCTTCAAAAAACAACGTGCAAGGTTTTATTGCTGCAGGTCATGTGTGTTCCGTGATGGGTTATAAAGAATATGAACCGATTGCAAAGAAATATAAAATCCCAATAGTGGTAACTGGTTTTGAACCTGTGGATTTGCTGCAGGGTGTTTTAATGCTAGTAAAACAGCTGGAAACTGGGAAATATGAAGTGGAGAATCAATACCGCCGTTCTGTTTTACCGGACGGAAATCTTCATGCTAAAAATATTATCACAAAGGTATTTGAAGTATGCGATAGAAAGTGGAGAGGCATCGGAGTTATACCGAACAGCGGATATAAACTTAAAACGAAATTCATAGATTATGATGCCGAAAAAGTATTCGAAAATATTTCGGAAATAAAATCAGAAGAGCCAAAAGAATGTATCAGCGGTTTGATTCTGCAGGGGATAAAAAAACCTGTGGAGTGTGAAGCTTTCGGTAAAAAATGTACACCAACTCATCCGCTCGGCGCTACGATGGTTTCATCCGAAGGTACTTGTGCTGCATACTATAATTATGGGAGATTTATATCCTCACCAAATGGTTTATGACGAACTATTATTTCCCCGACTTTCAAGTCGGGGAGAAAAAATTACTAATACATATTGGGCTTTAGCCCAACATGTTTATGAAATTGGACTAAAGTCCTCTTTTTTCCACATAGTTTGCCCCGAAATAAATGTCGGGGCAATTATGGATTATTCAAAGTCA
>CAZKNM010000128.1:0-4916 GCA_964554135.1 uncultured Melioribacteraceae bacterium | reverse complement strand
GATACGAAACTCAATAGATATTGTAACGGATTTAGAAAGCGGTATTTCATAACCGATGGCGCCTTTAATTCCTCCGGTAAGGCTGGATTCATCAATGAAAAGATGGAGATGGGCACCGGTATAAAAATAGAAATTTTTAGAAAGTACTCAGCGCAAAACGGGTCCGGCATGGAAAGTCCAAACAGCACCGCCGTTCCACCGCGGACTTAATCCAATCGTGTGTTCCTTCTCTAATCAGCGATAAATTCTGTACATTCCGGCTTCTATCCCCCATGAAAAAGTTTTAGAATTACTAAACAATATTTGAGCGAACCCATTGAAATTAAAATTATCCCAGTCTTCCAAACCGGAATCCGTACCTGAATTATATTCAGGGACATCCTCAGCTTTTGATATATCAACAAAAGTATAACCGAAATTAGCTTGAACAACCAAAGAAATGTCGCCGGTCTGAGCTATTAAGCCCGAACTTAAGAAAAACAAAAAAATCGGTAAGAGATATAACTTCATAAAACTCACCTTTATTTTTTTCTAAAAAATATAAAACAAATTCAGTCTTTTTTTTTAATAGCGCAATGGGATAGAGATGGACATCCTTAATCCGTCGAAATCTACAAATTGATCACCAAATCAATTCGCCTGTTTTTTCTTCTGCCTTCGTCCGTTTTGTTATCCGTTATCGGCTGGCTTTCACCGTACCCAATTGCCTTTAACCGGGAAGATCTAATATTAGAATTTTGGATTAAGTAAATGCGGACAGTCTCCGCTCTCTCCTGTGAAATGCGGTCATTCATTGCCCGGGTGCATACATTATCCGTATGACCTTCAATTGTAATATTCTCATCAGGGAAAAGTCTAAGAGCTTCAATTGCTTTTCTTAGAATGATCTTGTCTTTATCATTAAGTGCCGATAAAAGTGGTGCAAATTCCATCCCGGTTAATCTGATAATTACCTGGTTGGCAGTTTCAACAACTTCGGCTTCATCCGGTGAAAATATCTTATATAAATCGTCGTAGTATTTAACCGTTGGTATAGCTACATCTACATTTTCAGTTTCTGATTGGACTACACTCGGTTTATTCAAATCACTAAGCACAACTGAGGAATAAAAATTTTCAGGTAGAATGTTACCGCTGAGAATAACATCCTCCCATGTATTGTTACCGGCTTCAGTATCCCGGATTATTTGAACAATTCGAATTGCTTTGCTTGCTTCGGAAAATGCCGCATTGCCCAATTTCTGTATTTCCTCTTCCGTGTATTTATCACTATCCACTCTCCTCACTGCATCATTGAATAGATATACACTCTTATCATAAGTTTTCGGAGCCAGTTCATCGGCATTTACATCTTCCGCAAGAGCTATTTGTTTTTCAGCTAAATCTAGGAAACGAATTTTTACAGCCTCCTGTCTAGCCAGTATATATTGATATCTTGCGATTTCATTTGCACTTCCTGCATTTGCGACACCCTCCTCTTCATATAGTTCACCTGCATCCGCCAGATATTTCTCGGCCTGAATCCAAATATCTGCAGCGTAATTCTCTGCACCGGCATTTTTTGCAGCGCTTCGTTCATTAAGAACAGTAGGATAATTTCGCGCAAATTCCTTTGCAACAGTTTCAGCACTATTAAAATCCGTACCAGCTTCAGCAATCAGGGCATCTACCTTTTCTTTCCCAGAAGCATTCGAAATCGCGTCCAAGGCTTCGTTAAATTTTGAAATTCCTTCAGAATAATATTGCGGTGATAGAAGATTAGCTAAAACCGAATTCGAATTATTAAGTGGTTCCCATTCATATAAATATAAATTTGCTTTTTCAGCCGATGATTTTGCTTCGTTATAATATTTTTCAATATCCGGAAGCCTCTCAGAAGCAGTTTGGTAATCTCCTGCTTCCACAACATCAACTGCTTGATAAAAATATTTCTCACCCAAACTCCAGGAATAAACTGCGTACTTGTCGGCATTTAATTCCAACGCACTTTTTCTTGCAGCAATTTGAGAGTTGAAAAAATCTATCTTTCGTTCAAGACCTTCATTCATCCGAGTTACATACATGACCGATCTTTCCAATTCTCCCCTGCGATCATTATACGCTCCTCCAGTCTCTTGTAACTCCTTGGCGTTCATGTAATATTTCAGTGCTTCGGTAAAATATTCCGGGCAAAGAACATCTGCAGATTGTTTCTTTGCATTATCCAACAATGCTTCCACTTCATTGAATAACGGATCTTCCGAAACTTGAGCTTTAAGAAGAGAAACTATAAAAAGAATAAATAAACACAAAAATAATTTTCGCATAGCTGCATCTTGCCCTTAATCGTACTATGTTAGGGTGTATCCTGTAAAATTGTTTCAAACTTTTGTCTTGCTAAATTTGTATCTGAATAACCACTTGTAGAAGCTTCAACAACTCTAAGTGTATCTGTAATGTTCTCAAAAACCGTAATTAAAAAGTCATATTCGGCACTGTCTATTTGCATGGGGTAACCAATAAGCCATGATAAATAATCGCTTGTGTCAACTCCGGTGATGGAGAAAAAGTCCGTAGAATCATATATTGAATAATCCGTAGAGTCCTGATGCCTGAAAAAAATCTTGGCAAATATTTCTCTCTCTTCGTTTTTATCAACGTCAATGTCAAAATTAAGAACACGGTATCTGGTGAATGAATCACTATCAATGTCTATATTATCTGTCCACCATGTTCTTTTGATAGAATAAAAATAACCGTCATCATCTTCAGACTCAAATTCAACATCATTTAATATATCGGTTTCTTGATCGATAAAAGCAGATAAAACACTGCTTCCGGTTTCATAAAGATCCACTCTAAAATCATATTGACCATGACTCAATTCATCGTATCCAGAGCCAACTAAACAGGAAACAGTATCCGCGTTATTCCATTGAATAGTAACAGTTGCAAAAGTATAATATCTAGAATAAACATCCGATGCTGCATCTTTATAATATACTATAGCAGTGACATTTTTCGTAACATCTTCATCAACATTAAAATCCAGATTCAACCTAGCATTTCTCCAATAACCGTTATTGTTCCGATCGTACTCATCAGACCACCATGCAATAATAGATAAACTTTTGTCACCCGCAGATTCTTCGAAAGCTTGATTGAGAAGTGCTAGGTTTCGTAACGAATCAGGTGCCGCCTCGAGTCTATCGTTACTGGCTTCATACACTTCTAATGAAAAATCATATACGCCGCGGCTTAACTCTCTATTGGGTGCACCAACTGATACATAAAGATTATTACTAACTCCGCCGCCGTTAACTTCAAAATCTTCAGAGAATGCATAAAAAGAATAATTCGAGGCTTCATGTCTCTTATAATATACTTGTGCTCTGATAATACTTGTTACTTGTTCTTCTAAACGGAGATTAAAGTTCAGCCTTTTGTAATGAGTATAACCATCCTGATTACCATCAAGCGCATCGGACCACCAAACACTATCAACGGCATAAGTATAATCCGGTTCTTCCTTTACCGTTTCGCAAGAACTATAAATCAGCAAATAAAAACCTGCCAATATCATAAACCATACTTTTCTAAACACTTATACCTCCGCAATCAAAACTAATTAACATCATTATTCATTAACAGAGAATCTATTTTCCAAAGGCACTTGTTCCAATGGTATTTCTATTGCCGTCATTGTTTGAGTATAACTTTCTCTACCATTAATCATTACCGAATTAAAATTAATGCATACATCATATCCGATTGCACCTACTCCGATCGAGAAGCAGATCTCGAAAGATCCCTCGGAACTAATTGTTATTGTTGTATTAATACCGAAACCAACACAAATTAGTCCCGCACATGCTTCTCCCGAAAGTCTTGCTTTCCCTTTAAGAGTTACAACTCCATCTGTATGTTTAAAAGTTACTTCAATTCTCAAATCATAACCTATAGATAATCCACCTGAACTAGCACTAAAACCACTGCTTACAGTCCCTTTGAATTCGAAATTACCGTTCATATAAACACTTCCATCAATAGCGGCTCTTCCGAATCCTGCGAGACGCATGCTTCCTCCGAAGAAAAGATGATCGGTAGTGAACTCTAGGTACATACTTCCCATATCAATTCTGTAATTACCGATATTCAACCAAGTATTACTTTTAAATCCAAGTTCCCAATTAGAAAGATCTGAACTGATAGTACCGTAGAAAATTTCTCTCAATTCGGTAATCTGGAGATAATCGAGGAAATCCCAATCCTGGCCGATCACCTGATATAGAAAATCGCTCGGAGTTGATGAAGGTACCTCTCTAATACCTGCCCATTTAATTACGGATTCCTGCTGAGTATTTATGTCGTAATATACACTTGCTTCACCGAGCACAATTTCGATATTTAAGAAATCGAGAACCGAACTGTCGAATGTTAGTCTTGCATTCGAACCGAATTTATAACTAGCATTTTCTCCATTAAAGAATGCAAAAGCATCTGTCTCAGGCGTTTTAAATGCAAGAACAGTTTCCCCCGATATGACTACCGGAATTTCTTCCAAAGATATTGCAGCCCTGAAATACAAATTTCCAGTAAAGGACGGTATAGAATAATAATCGACTAACGGTTGATAAGTGATTAATCCCTGTGCGGAAAAACCCATTCCTATATCCTGGAGAGGACCTAGCCCAGTAAGACCAAAGTCACAATAAACATAAAAAAGAGGATCGGTAGGATCAATTGCTACTCTTTTTATACCGCTCATCCACATCTGTAAAATGCCGGCATCGAAACCATCCGGAACCTCATAATAAAAATAATATCTGTCGGGATTAACCGGCCACTCAAAAGCACCCGTTTCAAACTCACTTCCTTTTTTAAATCCGATCATCGCAGCGGGCATTCCGGACAACTCCAGGTATTGAAATATTCCT
>CAZKNM010000127.1:3120-5412 GCA_964554135.1 uncultured Melioribacteraceae bacterium | reverse complement strand
CGGCAGAAGACTAAAAACACATGGTCCCTTTTTATTACCCTGATGCATTTGTATAAATTTTTTCATTAAATTTGTAACCAAGGATGGGCTAGGTTTGCCGATATTTTGCACGGCAAGCTTCGCCCTTTTTTATTATTGGGATCAAAATAATTTAATAAATATCATTTTATATAAGGATGGTTATGAAATCAAAATTCCTACAAAAAATTGTTCTGGTTTCTTTATTTACTTCAGCAGTATTTTTCATCGGCTGTTCTTCTTCGACTGATATTGCACAGAAAGAGAGTGCACAGAGCTTTTGGTTTAATCCCGATACGGTTAAGGCCGGCAGGTTTGATTTTGGTAAAATGTGGACTTTCGAAGATGCACCTTTAGATTATTTTCAAAAAACTTACGATTTCAAACCGACACAGCAATGGCTCGATCAGGTGAGGATGTCCTCATTAAGATTTGCTACATGGTGCAGCGCTTTTTTTGTGTCTGAAGACGGTTTGATAATGACAAATCATCACTGTGTGGATTTTATTCTTAATCTTTTTCAGAAAGAGGGAGAGAACATTCCACGTAACGGTTTCTACGCACAGATGCTTGAAGACGAGAGACGTGTTCCTAATCTTTATGTTGAACAGATGGTTTTAATGAAAGATGTTACGGATGAAGTAGTTCCGACTGTAAATGCGGGTAAGACCGATGCTGAAAGGCTGGAGAATAGAAATAACATCATTGAAAAATTACAAAACGAATATTCGGAAGAAACGGGTTTAAGATGTCAAGTTGTTCCACTCTATAGCGGCGGTAAGTATTCACTATATGGGTATAGAAGATATGATGATGTAAGAGCGGTTTATGTTAACGAGAGGGAAGCAGCAATGTACGGCGGTGATCCGGATAATTTTACATATCCTCGCTACGATGCCGACTTTGCTTTTCTCAGGATTTACGATGAGAATGGCCAGCCGCTTAAAACGGATAACTTTCTTAGATTAAGTAAAGACGGTCCTCAGTTCAATGAACCTTTGTTTGTAATTGGTAATCCGGGTAATACGCAGAAATTAAATACACTTGCCCAGCTTGAGTATTACCGCGATATCAGTGTAAAAAATTTAGATTTTCTATTTAACGGATTGGTAGCAATATATTACGAATTAGCCGAAGAATACCCTGAAAAAGCTGATGAGTATCACAGTGCACTTTCTTTGCCTGCAAATACCGGTAAAGTTTTCAAATACCGTATAGAGGCTTTGCGTGATCCTTACATAATGGCTCGCAAGAAAGCACTTGAGGAAGATTTCAAAGCGGCTGTATTTGCTAAACCTGAATTGAAACAAAAATATGGAAACCTCTGGGGTGGGATTACTAAACTAAGAACCGAACTTAGGAAAATCGGAAATGAAATTGCAGCATATAATATCAACAATCAATTTACCGCACAATATTTTACTGTTGCTATTACTCTTGTGGATATTGCAAAACAATTTCAGCTTCCTGAAGAAAACAGAGGCGATGAATACAAAGGAGAAAAGTTAGATTCATTAATAAATGACCTTTTCCCTGAAGATATCGACATTCCATTGGAAAACAAAAAGTTAGCCTTAAATGTAGATTTTATTACAATGAATTTAGGTTCCGATAATTCGCTTGTAAAGAAAATTTCCGATGGAAAAAAAGGCAAAGCAGCAGCCGATTATATATTGGCTAATTCTGTTTGTGACTCGAAAGAAGTAGTTGTTGAACTGATAAAGAAAGGTCCTGAAGCTATTTTGAATTCAGGCGATCCGCTGATTTATTATGTTATCAATACACAAGACAGACTCCAGAAGTTAATTCAGCAATCTCAGGAAATTTTGAACACTGAACAGGCATTGTCGGATCAATTGGGACAAGCACTTTTTGCAATTTACGGAACATCAATTCCGCCGGATGCAACTTTCACATTGCGCATAAGTGACGGTGTATTGCAAGGTTATGAGTACAACGGAACTATTGCCCCGGCTGTTACAACATTTTATGGAATGTACGACAGATATTATTCGCACCAAAAAGAATATCCATGGGATTTACCGGAACGTTGGGTTAACTTCGGTCCGGAATTCGATCTCAGTACAACATTTAATTTTTCTTCGACACATGATATAGTCGGTGGAAGTTCTGGCAGCGCTGTAGTAGATAAGGACAAAGAAGTAGTTGGAATTGCATTTGACGGTAACGTGGAAAGCATGCCCGGTAATTATATTGTTTTACTATAAGTCGCTTTACAATTCCAAGGTGTAACTCCTCTTAACTCTGAAATTG
>CAZKNM010000127.1:0-3090 GCA_964554135.1 uncultured Melioribacteraceae bacterium | reverse complement strand
TTTCACTGCAGAAGACTTGCCAGTGAATTGGAATCGGGAAAAATTGTTCCTTATTAATTCGGAATGCATCAGGAGATATATTTTACTGGCGGAGGTAATCTTCGCCGGAAATGAATGGACATAATTATAATTACAAAATAGGGGGTTTCATGAAGAGATCGAGTACCGTTGTGTTTGTTTATTTACTTGTGGTTCTTTTATATAGTTTTACTTTATCGATTCAAGCCCAGCAAACTGCACAAGGCTGGTTAGATCTAGATACGGTTAAAGCTCAAAAGTTGGACATTGGCAAGATGTGGACTTTTGAAGATGCACCGATCGAATTTTGGCAGCAGGCCTATAATTTTACTCCTACTGAAAAATGGCTTGAGAATGTCCGGTTATCATCACCCAAATTTGCCACGTGGTGTTCATCAGGTTTCGTTTCCGAAGACGGTTTGTTAATAACCAACCACCATTGTATCGATTTCGTTTCTACAAGAATTCAAAGAGAAGGGGAAAATATTCCGAGAGACGGATTTTATGCACCCACATTGGCTGATGAAAGACGAGTTCCTAATCTATTCGTTGATCAAATGGTTTTGATAAAAGATGTAACTAATGAAGTTGTTTCAGCCATTAATGAAGGGAACACCGACGAGGAAAGGCTAGCTAATAAAAATAACAAGATTGCAGAAATTGAAGCGAAATATTCGGAAGAGACAGGATTGCTATGCCAGGTTACTTCGCTTTATCACGGTGGAAAATATTCTTTGTACGGGAATAAAAGGTACAACGATATTAGAGTTGTACTATTCAATGAGAGGATAATCGGTTTATACGGGGGCGATCCAGATAATTATACTTATCCGAGATACAATGCAGATTTTGCCATACTCCGTGTCTACGATGAGGATGGCAAACCGTTGAAGACTAAAAATCATTTCAAGTTTAGTGTTGACGGTGCGAAAGTTGGGGATGTGTTGTTTGCAGTAGGAATTCCTGGTACCACAAACAGACTGAAGACAATTGCGCAGCTTGAATATAACAGAGATTATTTTTATCGGAACCAAGTCCATTTTCTAACCGGGCTGGTTAAAATATATGAGGAGATGATTGACAAATATCCCGAACGTGCTGCTGTATATGCCGGCGCCATGTTTGGTCCTGCTAATACTCAAAAAAGGTGGAATGGTTTTTTAACTAACCTCCATGATCCATACTTAATAGCAAGGAAGAAAGCTTTCGAAACCGATTTTAAAAATGCGGTTATGGTAAATCCAGCTAATAAACAAAAGTACGGACACATATGGGATGCTATAGCAACAGGAAGAAAAGAATTGTCAAAGCATGCAAATGAAATTGCTGCGTTTAATATTAATGCTAGATCCGGGTCCCGATATTTCTTAATGGCTCTTAGCCTTGTTAATCTTGCCAATCAACTAAAACTCCCTGAAAATGAAAGAAGCGATGCTTATAAGGGTGAAGAACTTCAAAATACAATTAACAGTATTTACCCGGAAAATTTTGATGAGCCGTTTGAGTATAAAAGATTAGCTTTGCAAATCGATTATCTTAATTTTCTGCTTGGTAAAGATTATCCTCAGTTAAAAAAATATTTTGCAGGAAAAGAAGGTACAGCGGCAGCTGATTATATATTAACAAAAACCAGGTTAAAGAGTAAAGAGTCTGTAAATGATTTGGCGAGAATGAACGCTGAAGATATTCTGAATTCCGGCGATCCGATAATTTCTTTCATTGCTGAAACAAGACCGCTATTAACTGAGTATCAAGAAAAACAACGTGAGATAACTGAAACTGAACAGGCGCTTGAAGATCAGTTAGGAAGAGCACTCTTTGAGGTTTACGGTACTTCCTTTCCTCCGGATGCAACTGGTACTTTAAGAATAACCGATGGTTTAATGCTGCCTTATGAATACAATGGAACTATTGCTCCGGTTTACACAACATTTTATGGATTGTACGATAGATATTATTCGCATCAGAAAAGGTGGCCTTGGGATTTACCTCCCAAATGGATTAATCCTGGTTTAGATTTCGATTTATCCGCACAATGTAATTTCATTGGTACATTCGACACTGCGGGCGGAAGTTCGGGCAGTCCTATTACTAACACAAAGGGAGAATATGTGGGCATCATCCATGATGGTAACATGGAAGGTCTTTCCGGTGATTTTATCCATACTACTGAGAAGAAACGTTCCATTGCTATGTCATCACAAGGAATGTATGAAATTGTTAAGGATTTATTCCATGCCGATAGGATTGCAAAAGAATTGGAGACAGGAAAGATTCAAGTCGAGAATTAATTATTTATAAGCCGCCTTGAATGGCGGCTTTTTTGTTTAATCTTATTTTCTTAGTTTGACTTGCGAAATTTTTGTGTAATAAATTGGGGAGTTAGTATAATGAAAAAATTACTGTCTATATCGGTCTCATTTCTTTTGATTGTTTTATTTATTAGTCAATCATATGCACAGAGTGTATTTGGTATTTATGAAAACCAACCTACAAAATTATCGGTTCCCGATAACGGCAAAATGTGGATCTTCGATAATCCACCATTGGATTATTTGAAAGCAGAGTACGGATTTACACCAACGCAAGAATGGTTTGAAGATGTAAGGTTATCGGCACTTCGTTTCGGCAGGGGTTGTTCGGCTTCATTTGTCTCCGAAGACGGATTGATAATGACGAACAATCATTGTGTGGGCAGAACAAGAACACTTATCGCGCAAGAAGGGGAAGACTTTACTAATCGTGGTTTCTCTGCCGAAAAACTTGAGGATGAAAGACGGGTAAGCGGACTTTCGGTTAGACAATTAATTTTAATAAAGGATGTCACTGAGGAAGTGCAAAAGGCATTGAAAGAAGGGAAAACCGATGAAGAGAAGTTTCAGAAAAAAAACGCAAAGATTAATGAGATAGAAGAGAGGTATGGCAAAGAAACCGGTCTACTCTGCCAGGTAGAAACATTTTACAATGGAGGGAAATTTTCATTATACGGTTATCGAGTTTATGATGATATCCGTTTGGTATTTTTAGCCGATCCGTCTGTTGCTTCATATGGTGGTGATTTTGATAATTTTA
>CAZKNM010000126.1:0-5431 GCA_964554135.1 uncultured Melioribacteraceae bacterium | reverse complement strand
GTAAATATTTATCAACCGCCGAAGTCATCCAACAGAATGTTTTCAGGCTCAACGCCTAGGTTATCCAGCATTTTCAGTACCGCAGAATTCATCAACGGTGGTCCGCACATATAGTATTCACAATCCTCGGGTGCCAGATGATTTTTTAGATAATTATCATAAAGTACCTGGTGAATAAATCCGGTTAATCCGTTCCAGTTATCTTCCGGTAAGGGTTCCGAAAGTCCGATATACCATTTGAAATTGGGATTTTCTTCCTGCAGTTTATTGAAATCATCAACGTAGAACATTTCACTTAAACTGCGGGCACCGTACCAGAATGTCATTTTACGATTTGACTTTATTCGTTTCAGCTGGTCAAAAATATGAGAGCGCATCGGTGCCATACCTGCACCGCCACCAATAAACACCATCTCGGCATCCGTTTCTTTTGCGAAGAATTCACCGTAAGGACCTGAAATAATAACTTTATCTCCCGGTTTCAAATTAAAAATGTAAGACGACATTTGTCCGGGAGGGGCATCGGGCACATTTGGCGGCGGGGTTGCAATTCTCACGTTCAGCATTATTAAACCTTTCTCTTCAGGATAGTTTGCCATTGAGTAGGCACGCGAGATGGATTCGCCTACTTTAGAGACGTACCGCCATAAATTATATTTATCCCAATCCGATCTGAATTTTTCCTCAACATTAAAATCTTTGTAAGCTACGGTATGAGGAGGTGCTTCTATCTGGATGAAACCACCGGCGCGGAAATTAACGTGTTCACCTACCGGAAGTTCAAGTACTAATTCTTTTATAAATGTTGCTACGTTGTGGTTTGATCTAACGGTGCACTCCCATTTTTTAACATCAAACACTTCGGGTGCTACTTCAATTTTCAAATCATTCTTAACTGCGACCTGACATGACAGACGATAACCTTCACGAATTTCTTTTCTTGTAAGTTGAGTTTTTTCGGTAGGAAGAACGTCACCGCCCCCTTCTCTGATAACGACATGACATTGACCGCACGTACCGCCGCCGCCGCATGCTGAGGAAATAAATATCTTTTTATCGGCCAGAACATTAAGAAGTTTTCCGCCAACGGGTACCATTAGTTTTTTATCGGGATCTTCATTGATCAAGATTTCAACATTGCCGCTTGCAACCAATTTCGATTTTGCAAACAGTATCAATACAACCAGCGCAAGAACAATCAGCACGAACATCACAACGCCGATTATAATAAGATTCAAACCTTCCATAAATTATCCCCGTACAAAAAATTTATTCGGATTAATCAATTTCTTATAACTGAATACCGGAAAAGAGCATAAATGCAATTGCCATCAGACCGACCATGATAAAAGTTATGCCCAATCCTCTAAGCCCTTTCGGAACATTACTGTATTTCATCTTCTCACGGATTCCTGCCAAACCGATAATTGCCAATGCAAAACCAATACCGGAACCTAGCCCGTAAACAACACTTTCCATAAAAGTATAATCTCTCTCAACCATGAAAAGAGAACCTCCCAAGATTGCACAGTTTACCGTTATAAGCGGAAGAAAAATTCCCAATGCATTATATAAAGCAGGCACATATTTATCTAAGGTCATTTCCAAAATTTGAACCATCGCAGCAATTACACCGATATATGTAATTAATCCGAGAAAAGTTAAATCGGTATCTTTCAATCCAGCCCAGGCAAGTGCACCTTCTTTTAATACATTTTCATAAATCAAATTATTCACCGGTACTGTAATTGCCTGAACAACAACAACTGCTATACCCAATCCGATCGCTGTATCAACTCTCTTGGAAATTGCGATGAACGAACACATTCCAAGAAAGAAAGCTAGAGCCATGTTTTCAATAAAAATAGACTTGATAAATAAACTTATATAATGTTCGAACATTTCTACGCCTCTTCAATTTGCTCTTTTTTGAAAGTTCTAATAATCCAAATCAAACCACCAATTAAGAAAAATGCGCTCGGCGGAAGAAGCAGCAATCCGTTCGGTATATACCATCCGCCATCTGTAACAACAGGAACAACCGAATAACCTAAAAGTTTTCCCGAACCAAATAATTCTCTAACAAATCCAATAGTGATTAATACAAAGCTATAACCCAGTCCATTTCCAATGCCATCGAGGAAACTTGGTATCGGAGGACTCTTTAGAGCATAGGCTTCCAATCTTCCAAGAAGGATACAGTTCGTGATAATTAATCCGACGTATACGGATAATTGTTTGCTGACTTCGAACGCATATGCTTTGATAATCTGATCGGCAATAATAACCAGAGATGCAATAACCGTCATCTCGACAATAATTCTTATGCTGCTCGGGATGTGATTTCTAATCAAACTTATCGCAAAATTCGAGATAGCAACTATCAACGTTACAGCAATAGACATCACAATTGCGGTTTCAAGTTTAGAGGTAACCGCGAGAGCCGAACATATACCCAGCACTTGCAGCGCAATCGGATTATTGTTGAAAATCGGGTCTAATAAAATTTTTTTGGCTTTACTCATTGAGACCCTCCTCTCTGACTTTCTTAAGGAACGCGCCGTAACCACTTTCTCCCAGCCAGAACCTAACTAGATTATCAACTCCGCGAGTTGTAAGGGTTGAACCTGATAATCCATCTACTTTGTAAACCGCATCATGTTTTTCTCTATCGACTTTACCTTTGATAACTTCTATCTTCAAATCCCAATTATCGTCAAAAATTTTCTTGCCGATCCATTCGGCTTTCCAATTAGGATTATCGACTTCACCGCCGAGACCAGGGGTTTCACCATGTTCATAAAAAGTGAAGCCTCTAACATCTTTAAGATTTTTATCCAACGCTATGAAACCATACATGGTTGACCAAAGTCCTTTACCGTAAACGGGGAGAATGATTCCTTTGATTTCATCATTTTCTTTGACCAGGTAAATCAACATTTCTTTCGGCATGACTTTAATCTTAGCCATGTCTTTATCGTCAGGTATTCGTTTGCTGTACTGTGCATCCCTTATGACCGTCTTTATATCGAAATCCTTTGTATTGATTACCGCATTATATTTCTCTTCCGGTATAATGCTGCCTGTTTCCAAATCAATAATTATCGGTTTAATATTTTCATTAAAGACAGATTCAACATCCTTACCATCTTCATACAGATTACCAGCGATTAAAATATTTTTCAGCTTCTCGAATCTTTTATTCTCATCCTGTTTGGATTTAAGAGTAACTACCGAAAAAGAGACAAATACAGAACAGATCAAACAAACACCCAGTGCAACTCCAATCGTCTTTTTTATACTATCAGATGCCACTTCTTGCTAGCCTCCTTTTAATATTCGCATTAACAAATATTTTATCAATTATAGGTGCAAAAACGTTTCCGAACAATATTGCAAGCATCATTCCTTCCGGGAAAGCAGGATTCACCACTCTTATCAATACAACTAAAATTCCAATCAATAATCCGTAAAGATATTTACCGGGTTCCGTCTGTGCAGCCGATACAGGATCCGTTGCCATGAAAACGGTGCCAAAAGCAAAACCACCGAGTACAAAATGCCAAATAGGTGTTACTCCGAACATCGGATTTGTGCTGCTTCCGATTACATTAAATAATAGCGACATACCGACCATTCCAGCCAAAACGCTTAACATAATCCTCCATGAGCCGATTCCTGTAGCGATAAGCACAACGGCTCCAATAAGACATGCTAATGCAGATGTCTCTCCCATGGAACCCGGAATCATTCCGATAAATGCATCCCACCATGAAACCGATGTATGAGGAGAAGCCGCCAGTTCCGCCAACGGAGTTGCTCTGCTTACTCCATCAACAGCGACCCAAACCGCATCTCCCGAAATTTGTGCAGGGTATGCAAAGAACAAAAATGCACGCGATACCAAAGCCGGATTCAATATATTCATTCCCACACCACCGAATACTTCTTTTCCAATTACAACTCCGAATGAGATTCCGATTGCAACTTGCCACAACGGAATATTGGGAGGAAGTATTAAAGGAAATAGTAAACTAGTAACGAAAAATCCTTCGTTAATTTCATGTTTGCGGATCGAAGCAAACAACAATTCCCAGAAAATACCCACTGCAAATGTTACAATGTAAACAGGGAAAAAATAAACCGCGCCGTGAATAACGTTTGATAAAATATTATTCGGGTCATAACCTGTACCGAGAATCGATATCAACCATCCGCGCCATCCCTCCGCTGTTTCAACACCGATTTTAGCCATTGCAAAGTTGGCCTGGAAACCTGTGTTATAGAGTGCAACCAATACGGCAGGGATCAAAGAAAAAATAACCATCGTCATCATTCGTTTTAAATTTATTACATCCCGAATATGAGATGGTCCGGTTGTCACTTCCCCGGAAGTATAAAATAGGGATTCGACCGCTTCAAAGAGATAATAAAGAGATGATAGCTTACCTCCTTTTTTGAAGTGTCTTCCCTGGTTGTCAAGAAATTTTCTTAAGAATTTCATTACCCTTCTTTCTCTATTAAAGTTAATACTCTTCTTAAATTTTCTCCGTGATTAATTTTCGACGGGCAAACGAGTGTGCACAAAGCGAGGTCTTCTTCGTCCAGTTCCAAGCAGCCCAAATTTTCAGAATCTTCAACATCATTCACAGCCAGCGCTTTCAGCAAGAAAGTAGGTAAAATGTCCAGCGGCATTACTTTTTCATACGAGCCGATCGGAACAATTGAGCGATGACCTCCGTGAAGCGCCGTTGTGAGAACAAATCTTTTACGAGGGAATAATTTCGAAAGAACAATGTTTTTTGTTGAATAAAGATTTAATCCCAGATTCAGCCAGCCGAAGAACTTTCTTTCCCGACCTTCTGGCAAAACGGAAATCTGTTGATGATATCTTCCAAGATAACATGTCGGTCCGGCAGCTGTTCTTCCCGAAATAACGGAACCCGAGATAATCCTATTTTCACCTTCCTTTAACTCACCCTCGGTTATTTCATTGAGAGCCGCACCCATCCTTGTTGTTATTAATTGCGGTTTCTTAACACCGGGTCCGGAAAGTGATACGACTCTTTCAACATCAATTTTACCCATAGTAAAGAGTGTTCCTATCGCTGCAACATCTTGAGCATTTATATACCAGTTTGTTTTTTTTCTTCCGACAGGATCAAGAAAATGAATATGTGTTCCTGCGTTCCCCGCAGGATGAGGTCCGTCAAAGTCTTCAATTGAAATATTTGAAATATCCGCTACCGGAATTTTCGCGCCTGGAGTTTCGCATAAAAATAATTTCCCTTCGGTCAATCTTGATAAGATCACCAAGCCATCGACAAATTGTTTCTCTTTTCCTTCCAGTACTTCTTCAATCATGGGGGCATGTGGATTTGTATCTATTGCCGTAACAAATATTGAATGTGGAACAGTTTTAGGATCGGCG
>CAZKNM010000125.1:0-5634 GCA_964554135.1 uncultured Melioribacteraceae bacterium | reverse complement strand
ATTGACGCGAAATGCACCAATCGCGAATGTTGGTCATCCAGTGTTCATATGTTTTCGACCAATGTGAAGGATGAAATTTAACCTTCCCTTCCTGAACAACTTTAAGCGCAGGTTTAACAAGTTCATCCATCTTCATAAACCATTGTTCGGAAAGGTAGGGTTCGATCGCTACATTGCCGCGCTGCGAATAACCTACCTTATTAGTATAATCCTCGATCTTATCCAACAATCCCAATCCTTCAAATCTTTCTATAACTTTGAAACGCACATCAAATCTATCCATCTCCTGTAATTCCTTGGGAACATTTCCATTGGTCGTAGCATCCTCATTGAAGATATTCACAATTTCCAAATTATGCCGTTGTCCCATTTCGTAATCATTAACATCGTGAGCAGGTGTTACCTTAACGGCTCCTGTTCCGAATTCCATATCGACATACTCGTCGGCAATAATTGGAATTTCTCTACCGACAATAGGAAGAGTAACTTTTTTACCGATCAAATGTTTGTATCTTTCATCATTTGGATTTACTGCAACGGCGGTATCGCCGAGCATTGTTTCGGGGCGCGTAGTAGCAACAACAACATGTTCATTAGTCTTTGCTACCGGATATTTGAAATACCAGAGTTTTCCATTCACCTCTTTGTAAAAAACTTCCTCATCGGATATTGCGGATTTCGATGCAGGACACCAGTTAACCATCCTGTATCCACGGTAGATAAAACCTTTCTTGTATAATTTTACGAATGCTTCGATTACTTTTTTGTAATAATGGTCGTCCATGGTGAACCGCTCGCGCTCCCAATCACAGCTCACACCAAGCTTACGCAACTGCTTTGTTATTATACCGCCGAATTTTTCTTTCCACTCCCAGCAATGATTTAAAAACGCTTCCCTGCCGATTTTAAATTTATCTATTCCCTTCTCTTTCAAGAAAGCAACTACTTTTGCCTCGGTAGCTATAGAAGCATGGTCGGTGCCGGGAACCCAGCATGAGTTAAAACCTCTCATCCTTTTGTAACGAATATAAATGTCTTGAATAGAGTTATTCAGAATGTGACCGAGAGTGAGCATCCCGGTTATGTTGGGAGGCGGTATGACAATTGTATAAGGCTTCTTCGTTTCATCTACTTCGGAATGATATAATTTATGATCTTCCCAGTATTTGTACCATTTATCCTCAACAATTTTGGGATCGTATGCCTTAGGGATATCCGAAATGTTCTTAACCTGCATCTTTAACCTGCGTTTCTCAAAATTAAGTAGTAAATATAAGGAATTTCTAAAGAAATTGATTTCAGCGATTATTTATGCGTTGTACCGTAAATCTTACCAAGGCCAAAGTCAATCGATCAAATACAAATAATTCGGGAGCTTCACTTTCATACCGGTGTATTCTCCTTCCATATCGCTCCATTGATCGCCGATGCAGGCAATGATATCAAATCCCTTTTCAGTCAATGCTTTTCGTTGTGTGGGTTTGTAATCTGCAGCATCTGTTTTTGATTGCAGATTAGGCCTGCAAATAAGTGTGTCGAATGTTGTATACCCTTCTTTGATAAGATTGTTATAGGTAGCATCACATTCATCGGAGCGGCGGCCTGTTAGAAATATTACGTGTACATTTTTCGCTATCAGCCAATCGTATAATTTTTTAACCTGTAGTATTGCGGTAAGTTTTTCGTCCAGCATCCATTGTTTCCAAGTCTGGTTGTTAAAGCCGAATCCGATTGAACTGGTGTATTCGTAACTGGATAGAGCAGTATCGTCGACATCGAAAACTACGGTAGAGTTTTCAGATAATATTTTATTTGATAATTCGTTAAGTGTCTCATTAATGATTTGTTCTACTTCTTTGGTATAGGTGCCTGACTCATAATAGTTACCCACCTGCTCGCGTGCTGTGTCCATGTTTATAATTTCGGATGTGCATCCGAGAAGCGTGAACAAAATCAAATACGGAATTAAGCTTATGGATTTATTCATAACACTCTCCATGTATTAAAAAGGCGACTTCTCAGCCGCCCCAATAACTTATACGTTTGACGTTTACGGTTTATTGTTTACCTTCTTACAAAATATACTTACTAAGATCTCTATCCTTGACGATCTTATCGAGTTTTTCATTCACCATTTTACCGGTTATCTGTATTTTCTCGGAAGGAATCTTATTTGGAACATCAAACAAAATATCTTCAAGCAATGTCGTTAATATAGTATGAAGTCTTCTTGCGCCGATGTTTTCTACTTGCTCATTAACAAGTGCGGCTGTTTTTGCAACTTCCTTTATTGCGTCGTCATTGAAAGAGATTTCCACTCCTTCCGTTCGTAAAAGTGCGGCATACTGCTTTAACAATGCATTCTGCGGAAGGGTCAATATTTTAATAAAATCTTCTTCCGTTAAACTTTTCAGCTCAACACGAATTGGAAATCTGCCTTGCAGCTCCGGAATTAAGTCGGAAGGTTTGGCGACATGAAACGCGCCCGATGCAATAAACAGAATGTGATCGGTTTTCACCGGACCATACTTTGTATTTACGGTCGATCCTTCCACGATCGGGAGTAAGTCTCTCTGCACGCCCTCACGCGAAACATCGGGACCCTGCGCTTTGCTTCCGCCTGTAATCTTATCAATCTCATCTATAAATACTATTCCGGATTCTTGAACTCTTTTTACCGCTTCACGCTGTACTGCATCCATATCAATTAACTTTTGCGCTTCTTCCTGAGCCATTATCCTTCGTGCTTCTTCAATGGTTGTTTTCCGTTTCTTTTTTTTCTTCGGCATCATACTGCTCATAATTTCCTGAATGTTAATGCCCATATCATCAAATCCGATCGGTCCCAGCACCTGCATCCCGACTGCGGCGGTTGTTGTATCGAACTCGATCATTTTTTGATCCATTTCGCCGCGTTTTAGTTTTTCACGCATCCATTCGCGAGTCTTCTCATTTTGCAATGCTTCATCTTCTTTATTCTCACCGTTTTGTATATTCGGTCTTTTCACCGGAGGTATCAGTTGTTCAAGTATTCTTTCTTCAGCCAGGTGTTCGGCTTTCTCCTGCACCTCATTTTGCTTTTCTGTACGAACCATGTTAATGGCCAAATCGGTTAGGTCTCGAATCATAGATTCAACATCACGACCGACATAACCAACTTCCGTATATTTTGAAGCTTCAACCTTTATAAAAGGTGCACCGGAAAGTTTTGCAAGACGTCTGGCGATTTCGGTTTTACCAACACCGGTAGGGCCTATCAATATAATATTGTTAGGAACAATTTCTTCCTTTATATTTTCTTCAACCTGTTGTCTTCGCCATCTATTGCGCAAAGCAATAGCAACGGCACGTTTTGCATCATCTTGACCTATTATATATTCGTCCAGCTCTTTGACAATCTGAGTAGGAGTAAGGTTCTTCATCAATTCATTAACCATTTTATACCCGATAATTATTTTTCAATTACTTCGACCGTTATTTTATCATTTGTGTAAATACATATATCGGCTGCTGTCTTCAATGCTTCTTTAACAATTTCTTCCGCCGAAAGGTTGCTGTATTTTATCAGCATTTTTGCTGCGGCTAAAGCATACATACCGCCTGAACCGATCGCAACAACTTTATCGTCCGGTTCAATTACATCACCATTACCGGAAACAACGTACGCACTCTCCTCTGATAATACGATCATCATTGCCTCAAGGCGGCGCAAATATTTATCCGTCCTCCAATCTTTAGCCAATTCAACAACCGAGCGACCGATATTCCCCCGGTATTGTTCTAGTTTTTCCTCAAACCGTCCCAGCAGTGTAAATGCATCGGCGGCAGAACCCGCAAAACCGCACAGAACTTTCCCGTCGTGTAACTTTCTAATTTTATTTGAATTATGCTTCACTACTGCGTTACCAAGAGTAACCTGCCCATCTCCGCCAATTGCAACCCTGCCTTTATGAACAATACCAAGTATGGTAGTTGATTTTATTTTCCGTTTCAATTTATACCTCTTTTATATTCTAATCACAAATATACAATTTTATTTCTTAGAGAATTATATATGTATTGAATCGGTTCTTTCAAAATCAAATGGTGCGGCGGAGCTTTTTTATAAATCCCAGAGGAATTATGCGCGGTACATTCGCTTGATACTTTTTATATTCTTCTCCATACAATTCCACTAATTTCTTTTCCTCGTAATATGAACCGACATAAAAATATATCACAATACAGATAAACATAACGAAACCGAAAAGATTCATTATGGAACGGCAGCCCAAAAAAATAATGATAAAAAAATATAACGGATGACGCATATATTTAGACGCTCCGGTGATACGGAGGAGAGTTTTAGCATCCAGGTCTTTTACATCATATATACCCTTCAGATACCTTTTAATTTGGGAAATACCGAGAAACTCTTTGATGTCAACTCCCTTGACCGACCATAGTAATCCCAACAAAGCAAGCGCTTGAATCCCTACCATAACAAAATCATAAGGATATTGTAAGTCATATACAATAATATCAGGACGAGGGGCAATTACTAAAACAACGTAAAACATTAGAAAAGAAATGACGTTGTAGAACAGTCTGTAAAAAGCTATTTGGTTCCCTATCTGATGAGCAATTCTTTTTTTTGTTTTGTTTGAAGCAAGGATCGTATGAGCAAATGCAAACAAAGTGAATAAAAAAATTTGTGCCGTTATATTCAAGATGATCATAACTCTTTGCGCAGTCTTGCCACCGGGATCATTAATTGCTCGCGGTATTTTGCTACGGTACGCCGCGCGATGTGAATCCCTTTATCTTTCAAGATGACAGCAATTTTATCGTCGCTGTATGGAACTTTCTTCGGTTCGCTGTCGCAGATTTCTTTTATTAATTCTTTAATATGCTTATTTGAAATCTCTGTACCCGAATCGGTCGATAATCCCTCGCTAAAAAAATATTTTAATTCGTGAATACCCTGTGGACTTTGAACATATTTACCGTTGACAACTCGGCTGATGGTAGAAATATCCATCATCACTTCTTCAGCAATATCTTTATAAATCATCGGTTTGAGAGCTTTGGCACCGTACTCAAAAAAATCATATTGCTTTTCAAGAATTGCCCGCATAATTCTCATAAGCGTGTTACGGCGCTGCTGTATCGAAGCGATGAACCATTTCGCCGATTCAAATTTTTCTCTGAGAAATCTATGAGTTTCTTTATCCCTTTCCGATATTTTTCTCTTTCTTTTTTTGGAGTTCAGCATTTCAAGGTAAGTCTGACTAATGGTTACCGATGGAACCGATTTATCATTTAGCGTAATAATATAATTATTGTCCACTTTCTCAATCATGAAATCGGGTGTAATCTGGTTTGCTTCGGAGGAATCTATGTTTCCTTCCCCAGGTTTCGGATTTAATTTCTGAATAACCGCCAGAGTAGTACGAAACGTTTCTCTGCTCAGATTTAGATTTTTCTCGATTGCATCATAACGTTTATTCGTAAAATCTTCATAATGTTCGGCAAGTATTTTTTCCGCAAGATAGGAGTAGTATGGATCGAAAGACGAATTGCGAATCTGAACCAGTAAACATTCCTGCAGATTGCGGGTTGCTATCCCAACGGGGTCGAGCTTTTGAATTTCAC
>CAZKNM010000124.1:4944-5811 GCA_964554135.1 uncultured Melioribacteraceae bacterium | reverse complement strand
AATAGATTCATTAAATTCGTTTTTTCTTCTTTCTCCATTTTTGATTTATCGACGCCGGGATCAACACGGACACGCGCGTTGGATTGGTAGGTATCGAAGCTTAGTAGTTTTTGTCCGACCTTTAAACTCAGTGTGAAATTTCTGATTGTCATTTGGATTTCCGGTTCTTCGGGGAAAGCAATATTGGCATTTATAATACGCAGCGGTCCGCCGGTGTTTACGGCTCTGATAAGTAAGATGTATTTTGTTCCACTTGCGGCATTATCGGTTAGTGTGAAGTCTCCGTCCCAAGGAAAATGTCCCTTGCTTTCACCGTTGATCCAAAGATAACCGTAATCATCGACGGACACCGTGAATCTCAATCTACCCGTGACGGGAATACCGGCAATAAATTTTGGCAGCACGATAACTTTTCTAAGCCAGCATGAATCCGGGTAGATGCGTTGATCGAGAGTTAATGTTTCCCATTTTGAATCGTCGAAATTCGGTTTGGATAATTCCGATGCGCTTAATGAGAAGTCCAAACTGTACTTCCAATTGTTCAATGATGCTTCGCTCAGTTGTTCTAATTTTATGATTAGTTTTTCAACGTTGGATTGAGCTAAAATTATAAACGGAAATAAAAAGAGTGATAACAAAACCTTTTTCATTTTTCACCTCGCTAAAATCGAAATGTGACTCCTTCCGGTATCCTTTGCGTTCTCTGCGCGAAAAAGATTTTCTAGCAAAGTACGCAGAGATTTTCACAGACCCCGCGGAGCTTTTATTTAGAAAATTTTTTATAAAGCATCCAGGTTGACACGATGGATATCAATAAAACAACTGCAGGAATAATTGCCGGAATGATTGCATTTATCATAACTTATT
>CAZKNM010000124.1:3380-4934 GCA_964554135.1 uncultured Melioribacteraceae bacterium | reverse complement strand
AAAACAACTGCAGGAATAATCCATCCGAGGATAGGATCGCCGATTCTTTCACTTGCTTGAATTAAAAGTATTTTCATTTGCCTATACTCCTTTTATGATGTTTTCGATAGGAGTACCACGCCAAGATTAAACCAAGCAACGAAGCAATATAAGCGATCGACATACCCATTACCATTGCCAGTCCTTTATCCATCTAATTCCTCCCAGCGAACATTTCGCTCTAATTTTTCCAGGTAATCATGTTGATGTTTTTCGTATTCAGTAGAAATGACCTTCAACTTCGGATCGATTACCCAATGCATTATGATCGTAAAAACTATTCCCAAGCCGAGTAAAATAAACCCGATCGGTAAAAGCAGAATACTTAATCCTACTCCCAAAGCGAGCAAGATATAGGAAAGTACAGACAAGACTATTGCCATCCAATCTTCTTTTGTCCATTCATCGGCTTCAGCGGGCGTCCATTTTCTTCTTATAAATTTCATAATTTATTTCCCCGAATTATTTTCGTTTACTTTCTGAAGGAGACCGAGTCTTTGTGCTTCTATTCGTACCGGTTTCCACCACCCGATAGGTCTCGACATCACATAATATTTGACCAAGTGTTCCATACTTTCAGGTTTCGTTAAGTAGGTAACGGGTATATATATTAAAGCACCAAGCAGCATTAATAACCAGAACTGCTGGTAATCTGCAAGCGCCGGTAAAATCCCAAAGTGTGGTAAAATCCAAACAACCAGCCAGCTGAGTCCGAGGTTGGAAATCCATGCTGCTAGGTATCCCCACGAATTGAATCTCCACCATACAACCTGCAAAATATTCGGAAGCCACACACCTGCCGCCATCAACCAAAGAGCGAATATCAACCACGAAGTAATTTCTTCCATCATCAATCCATAGAAAAAAGAACCGACGAGCAAAATGAATGTTGCCATTCTTCCTACCCATACCAATTCTTTTTCCGAGGCTTTCGGTTTGAAGTAGTGAAGGTAAAGATCGCGGGTGAAATACATAGCGCCGAGATTTAAATGTGTTGATATTGTAGAGATGTGAATTGCAATAATTGCAGCGAAGAAAAATCCGATCATGCCTGCAGGCAGATAATCAAAACCGAGCCGGAACCAACCCAACTCATATTCGGAAGCGTTTGTAATATCGGGGAATAGAACAAAAAATCCGAGTACGGCAACAGCCCAAATTGAATTGCGGATTATTACGAGCGCGGTTCCCCACCATATACTGTAACTTGCATCGCGTACCGTTTTTGCGCTTTGGATGCGTTGGGCTTCTGCATACCAGTCGATGCTCGTTCCCATCCCAAACCCTCCGAGTAATGCAATGAACAGCATCGTGATAAACCAAGCGATGGGAAAATCTCCCTCAAACCATCCTGAAAAGGCAAATGGATTGATGCGCCACGATTGTCCCATCTCGGAAAGTTTTGAAATAATTTCACTTGGTCCGCCTGCCGCAATGATCCCCCAGACTGAAACAATTATTATCACTGCAAATGCAATAACTCCTTGCTGGAAATCAGCCATTATCACTCCCCAA
>CAZKNM010000124.1:0-3370 GCA_964554135.1 uncultured Melioribacteraceae bacterium | reverse complement strand
GTAAATTGCACAAATCGAATAAAAAATGGTAAGTCCCATCCAAGGTTCCCAGCCAAAAAGATAATTACAGATTTTTCCCATTGCCATCCCGACCCATCCTAGTATGAACATATTCATAAAGACCTGCCATCCCGAGATCCATCCACGAAGCATTTCGGCACCCAAACCGCCGAAGCGTAAAGTGTTCCATTCTGCCTGCGTGTATGCGAGTGAGCGTCTGAAAATTCTTGTTGAAACGAATGCGCTTATCGCACACCATGCCGAGAAAAATGTGTACCAAATTCCTGCAAAACCGTAACG
Organism: uncultured Melioribacteraceae bacterium; assembly: GCA_964554135.1. Classification (GTDB taxonomy): domain Bacteria; phylum Bacteroidota; class Ignavibacteria; order Ignavibacteriales; family Melioribacteraceae; genus CAZKNM01. Next base: position 3,070 of record CAZKNM010000124.1, on the reverse strand, counting down.
ATAAATTACTCCGGTTACCCACATGGGTGTGTCGGTAGCAGTATGAGTTGCATAAACCGATGATGCAGGAAGCCACCAGGGGAGCCCTCTCCCAGCAAGGAAAAAATCGGACTCCGATCTTTTACCCAAACGGTAGAAAAGAATTCCGGCGCCGACCATAATTAGAATAAACAATGCTACCCATATCCAATCGATTAATTCGAAAGTAATCATATTTGAGACCTTGAGGTTTAATAATATCAAATAATTGATGTAAGCGGTATGAATTTATATTTAACGACATTATTTAAGATCAGCGGTTCGTTCTTCTTTACTATTGGCAATTTATGTAATGGGCTTTAGTGAATCAAGAATTCTTTTGTAATGGGAATATATTTCAGCGTCCCGTATTAAAATTTTGGAAAACGAATGAAAATAAATTAAGTTTGGAAGTCCTTCTCGCCATATATTAATATTCAACTTACAATCTGTAGATTTTTGGAGGCGGTCATGTTAAAAAAATATCTTCTGACCGGTGAAAAAATAATTGAAACTTCTGATGAGAATGCCTCTATATTGGTCTATATATCACCCGACGAAGCCGAGAAAAAATATTTAATTGATGAGCTGAAATTAGATGAACACACATTGGCGTCTTCACTCGATCCGGATGAGTTATCCAGACTTGAATTTGAGCCGAATCATGTTGCAATGATATACAAACGTCCAGAAAACCTAATTGATAAAGATCAATTATTATTCAAAGTGACTTCTGCAGGAATATATTTGTTCAACGATAAAATCATAATTGTGATGAATGAAGATATCTCCATTTTCGATACAAAAATATTTTCCAAAGTTATGTCGATGCAACACTTGGCGTTAAAATTAATCTTACGGTCTATTACACATTTCCTCGGCCATCTTAAAGCAATCAATTTTATTTCCGATGAGCTTGAGAAAAAAATTAATGAATCGATGGAGAATAAATATCTTATTAATCTTTTTACGCTGGAAAAAAGTCTGGTCTACTACCTAAACGCAATAAATTCAAACAGCAGTTTAATGGAAAGACTGAAAAATAATGCGGCAAAAATCGGGTTTACTCCTTTAGAACTGGAACTGCTTGATGATATTTATATAGAGAACAATCAATGTTATAAGCAAGCTGAAATCTATTCAAATATTTTGGCTAGCATGATGGATGCAAGGGCTTCTATAGTAAGCAACAACCTGAATATATTGATGAAAACTCTGAACATAATTACTATCGGTATTATGGTCCCGACATTTGTCGTAAGTGCATTTTCTATGAACGTGTCGATTCCGCTGCAGAGTCATCCGTTTGCTTTTTGGATTGTCATGTTTTTCGCAACAATCTCCGTAATGGGATTTTTATTCTTTTGGAAAAGACGAAAGTGGTGAAAAGTTATACGTAATTATTTCTATTGGCAGGTTCTTTCGAGCTTTGCTCTTCCATCTTCTTTCCGGCTTTCGTTTCAGCCACAACCTCAATTGCCCGTTTCTTATCTGCAGTATAAAACTCGTCCGTTGCGCCGTAGACTATTGTAGTTAAACTTCCTCCTGTTCTCCTAATTTTTAGTGCAAGTGCCAAGAAAACGGCAACGAATACTATTAATAGAATTAAAATGAGAAACAATGTTAACGTATCGGTAAATTCTCCATTCATTTGACAAGCACCATCTTTTTTGTTTGAAAATAATTACCGCTCGGAAGATTTTTAGGATAGTCTTGCTATCTATGAAAGTAAATAAAAATATTTCAAATTATTAATGTTGTCTATGTTCAGCAATATATTTAGAATTCTCTAAATCTGCGTTGCTCCTGAAACTTTGGAACCAAACGATCATATCTAAAATACTCGGGATAACGGAAGTATAATGTGTTCCTCCTTCTATAGTAATTAATTCGATATTAGCTGCTCCGTTAGTTGAAAATTGAGTTAGTGCGGATATTGAGTTTTGATATGGTACGAATTCATCGGCATTACCGTGATAAAAACGTATCGGTGCAGTCGGTGTCCAATCGAGCAGTGTATTTTCTTCCAAAGTAGAAGTTAATTGTGTGTCGCTTCCGTTCAAAAAATTATCAATAAATGTTTGATTAAAAAGTTCATTTAAAGTAGTTGGTAATTCCTGATTTATTTGTCCGGTTGTTTTTGTTCCGTCGAATAACAATTGAACGGATTGATCGTAAGGGGAATTAAAAATGTTACTTAACCGGTTCCATCCATAAGTTTCGTTGTAGGCAAGGAGGAGGAAAGCAATGAAAGCGGGGCTGCCGTAATTGTTCTGCTGAACAAAATATTCGGCGGAACTTATTAAATCGTAGGCTCCGGCCATAGGAGCGCAGGCTGTTATCGTAAATTCACCCGAATAATTTTGTTCTATCTCTTTGTGTGTTGCCAGCGTAACGTACCCCCCCTCGGAATAACCAGCAAGGAACAATTGACCGTTTAGAGTAATCCCTCTTTGCGTGCAATATATTTTTGAAGCTCTTATAAAATCAATTACTGCAGTTGCAGATGATTTAGCTATATGATAGGGGTGCAGCATTTCCGAAACACCTAAACCGAGATAATCCGGTGCGCACGCAACATATCCAAGCGAGGCAGCCATGATGCCGTCGAATGAATAAACTGGATCAACGGATGCAACGTTATTTCTTTTAGTTTGTGTACCGTGATGTACACTTATTAAAGGGAGATTATTCACATCTCGAGGTATGAAAAGAGCTCCCGAGGCTAGAACGGAATTACCGTCTTGATCAATTGTATTATACACAATTTTATAGACATCGACAGAGTACATAAGATCATAGGGAAGTACAACTCCGTTCAGTGTCAACAGTAACTGCATAAAGTCTATTGTATAACTGTTAATTTCATCCGATGAAATTATCGTTCCTCTTTCCGGCACTCCATTGTCTATTGGGCCGACACTGCTGTCACATCCGATGAATAAGAATAAAACAGAGGATAACAGTAAAAGAGGGAAAATTTCTTTAATGTGAAGGTGAAATGGTTTCAACATAACTTCCTTTGATTGAATTTTGACCGAGAAATTCCCGT
>CAZKNM010000123.1:0-5892 GCA_964554135.1 uncultured Melioribacteraceae bacterium | reverse complement strand
TAGGACCTCGCCCTTTCACGGCGGTAATAGGGGTTCGAATCCCCTTGGGGTCACATTAAACCCGAAGCATCTGCTAGGGTTTTTTATTTTAAAAATTGTAATCCTTTTTTTAACTTATTCTAAAAATTATTTAAATCTATGCACTTCGATCATTACCCTCGAATTCTTGCCGAGCATGATGAGTATAAAACAATTCCTGACAGAAGGAAATTTACATTTATTAATCCTTCCGTTGAGTTTTTTAAACATTTGCTTTGGATTTTGATTTACTGTAATAGAATGGCAAGGAAAGGTATTTATGATAAATATAATTGGGTTGCTTCCTCACTTGATGTATTAAACCGTTTGGAAGAAGTAGGAATCAAATTTCACGTTACCGGAATGATCAACCTTTCAAAGTTTGAAGGACCTGCAGTATTTATATCGAACCATATGAGTACACTCGAAACAATGGTGCTGCCCGGTATTATTCAACCTATAAAGCATGTGTTATTTGTTATAAAACAAGAGTTAGCAAATTATCCTTTATTTGGTCCCATTGCAAGAAGTGCCGATCCGATTCTTGTCGGAAGAGAAAATCCACGTGAGGATTTAAAAATTGTTTTGGAACAGGGTTCGGAAAAGTTATCGAACGGGAAATCGATTATTATCTTTCCGCAAAGAACCCGAAGTATTTATTTTGATGAGAAATCATTTAATACTCTCGGCGTGAAATTAGCTAAAAGGAATAATGTACACGTTGTTCCAATAGCGTTATTTACAAACGCTTGGGATAATGGTAAGTTAATTAAAGATGTTGGTAAGATTGATCCTAACAAGGAAGTAAAGATTTCTTTCGGTGAACCGATGAGAATTCAGGGAAACGGCAGTGATGAGCATGAGAAGATTGTTGACTATATTAAAAGTAAATTAATCAGTTGGGATAAAGGTGACTTAGTAATCAATAGTCATGAATAGATTTCTGTATTACATTATTGGGGAACTTCGATAACGACAATTGCATTTTTTTTAATTTATTATATTTTAACTCCTTCCTATTTATATCAATGATATTATGAATTTTTGATCGCTTTCGTACATATTGATATTAAATACATGATATATGTCAAAAATTGTCAAATTAGATATGGGATCTAAATAAATATACTTTGCAATGTGCAAAAAGATTTGTTATATTTTTCCCAACTTACTTCATGATCAATTTTAGATGCGAATAATCAAACCGAAAAGACTCTCAAAAGGTGATTTAATTGGTATTATTTCTCCCGGCTCTTCCCCCGAGGATTTAGGTCTTATTGACAAAGGTGTTTCTTATTTGGAAAGTCTTGGTTATCAAATTGAAGTTGGTAAAAATGTTGGAAAAGCAAGGGGATATTTAGCAGGAGAAGATCACGAAAGATTGGATGATTTACATTATATGTTTGAGAAAAGGGAAGTAAAAGCTATTTTCTGTGTTCGTGGAGGATATGGATCTGGGCGCCTTCTATCAAAGATAAATTTCAACTTGATCAGGAAAAATCCCAAGATTTTTGTTGGTTACAGTGATTTAAATGCAATTCAACTTTCTTTTTTCCAGAAAGCGAAATTGGTTACATTTGCCGGTCCTATGCTGGCTGTTGATTTATCGGGAGAGATGAATAAAAATGCCGAGGAACAATTTTGGCGGATGCTTACTTCCAATAAAAGGATTGGGAAAATATCCAATTCTAATAATGAAAAATTTTACGTTTTGAATAAAGGTAGGGGTGAAGGCCGAATCATGGGGGGGAACCTCTCCATAATTGCATCTTTAATGGGCACTGAATATATGCCGAGTTTTAAAGATTCAATTCTTATTCTTGAAGAGATAAATGAAGCCCCATATAGGATTGATAGAATGTTCAATCAGTTGAAACTAGCAAAAGTATTTAAACAAACCAAAGGTATTATTCTAGGAAGGTTTGTTGATTGTTACGAATCGGATTCTACAAAGAAAACACTCACCTTGAACGAAGTAATTGCCGATTATTTCTCGGGAATGAAGATACCCATCATATATAATGTGAAACACGGTCATGTTAAAGATATGATCACTATACCCCTTGGTGTGAGATGCAAAATAAATTCTTCGCGCGGTTTTATCGAATTTCTTGAATCGGCAGTAAATTAGTCTAACATTTCTTCAATAATTTCTCACTTATTGTTCAACTGATTTTGAGTTTCTTGAATTCGGCTTTTTTCATTTCTCTATTTTAAGAAAGCCTAAAATTCTAATCTTATTTTTGATTTTTTTGAGCAGTTCTATTTTGGTATGTTTATTGTTGTTTTGGATTAAACCATCTGGGTGTGATAGCCCTTTCGTTGGGAAATACTAATAGACAAGTCTTAATTCTGAAATTTTAGGAAGAATTAGTGAAACTATCTGAGACCCTAAATGAGGTAAATTTAACGCGGGAAGATATAGTTTTTTTGTTAAAATTAAATTCCCCGGTTGATATAGCTTGTCTGCTGGAACGAGCAGACCTGGTAAGGAAGGAGTCTCGCAGCAGAAATATTGATTTACATGGACTTGTAAAATTTTCAAATCACTGTGAAGAGAATTGTTATTACTGCAAATCTAGAAAAGACAATTTTTCAATTAAGAGATATCGACTTTCGGCCGATGAAATAATTGAAATTGCAAAACTATATTTGAGTTTGGGTATTAGTAATGTTATTCTTTATTCAGGATTGGATTATTATTATGACACCGATATGGTTTCCTATATTATTTATTCAATTAAAAAAGACTCAAATGTATCTATCACACTCTCACTCGGTGAAAGAAAATTCGATGAATACAAAGCTTGGCGGATAGCCGGTGCAGAAAAATATTTACTTAGACATAAAACTGCTAACCGGCTGCTGTTTTCGATGCATCACAACAGGGATCGGTTGTTAGAAAGAATTAATCATCTCGAAATGCTGAAAAGATCGGGGTATAAGATTGGAACAGGTTGTATCGTTGGTTTACCATCACAGACCGAAGAAGATATTGCGGACGATATTTTACTTTGTAAACGGTTGGGAGTCGAGATGGTTTCCTTTTCACGATTTCTTCCTCAGCCTTTTACTCCATATCAGAATAAAAACATCGGGAGTGAAATTTTTGTTATTAAAGCGATTGCAGTAGCACGGCTCGTTCTTAGGGATGCGGATATACCTACTTATATAATTTTTAATTCGGACAATATTAATGATGGGAAAAAGTTTTTAAACAACGGTGCGAATATTTTAAGTATGAACTTGACCTCACAGCTTCCCGATACAAAAGATCCAAAACATATTGGTCCTTATGCGAATAATAACTCAATAGATGTGTCTACTCTAAAGGAAAATATTCAGTCTCTTTTAACCTATCTTGCCTCATAGAAATTCATTTTTATAATTTTGTAGTTAGTGGATTTTGGTTTAAATTGATTACAAATGTATTTTTAAAAAAATATTTTTGGTTGTATATTACTGAACAAAAAAAATCGAATTAAAAATACTCTTAGGAAAGAAGATGAAAAAAAATACTACACTGTCAATATTTTTAATTATAATAACAATTACTACTGCCTGCAGTTCAAAAACAGATAAGGAAATGTATGAAGCCGCAGAACAATACAAACAGGATGAAAACTTCACCGAAGCCGTTGCAGAATTTGAATCTTTGATAAATGATTTTCCCGAAAGTCAATTTATTCCAAGAGCTTATTTTGAGATAGGAATGATATATCAAGGCCAGCTAGTAAAAAATATTGGTCCCACCGAATCGTTTGAGATGGCAATAAAAAATTATAGAGCGATATTTGAAAGATTCCCCGATAATCCGGACGCTCCGAATTCCTTATTTATGGTAGGATTTATTCAAGCCAATGAATTGAATCAGTTGGATTCTGCAAAATCGACATATAATCTATTTATTAAAAAGTATCCTAACCATGAACTCAAAGCTTCAGCCCAAGCCGAGATTGAAAACTTAGGTCTAGCACCTGAAGAAATTCTAAAGAAAAAAATGAGTTCAACTAAAAAGTGACCATCAAATTTCAGAACTATAGAAAATATTTTGATCCTGCTGTATTAAACAAACTTACCTCACTCGAATTAAAGGCTAGATTAGTAGTAGAAGGATTTATGGTAGGGCTTCATAAAAGTCCTTACCATGGATTCAGTGTGGAATTCAGTGAACATCGTTTTTACAATCAAGGGGATCCGTTAAAAAATATTGATTGGAAAGTATATGCAAAGTCAGAAAAATTTTTTGTAAAAAGGTACGAGGAAGAAACAAATCTCATATGTCACGTAATCCTTGATGTAAGTAAATCGATGAATTACAAGTACGAGGGAGAAGTTACTAAACTTGAATACGGAAGTGTTCTTGCCGCAAGTTTGATATATGTTATGCTTCAGCAAAAAGATTCCATTGGTCTTGCACTGTATTCGGATAGGATTGAAACTTTTTTAACTCCAAAGTCGACAAAAATTTACTTAAAAACTCTTCTAAAAAGTTTGGATTCTATTAATCCTTCAAACAAAACGCAAACCTCAGGATGCCTTCATACAATAGCGGAAAAAATTAAAAAACGGGGATTGGTAATTGTCATTTCCGATTTTTTTGACGAACCTGGTTCAGTGGTAACGGCTCTCAAACATTTCCATTTTCAAAAAAATGAAGTTGTAGTATTTCATGTTCTTGATCCTGTTGAAAAAAATTTTAGTTTCGGAAATGATGCAGTCTTTGTTGATAAAGAAACCGGTGAGGAAATGACTACGCAGCCTTATCAGATTCAAAAGTCATATCAAAAGGCTATGGATAATTTTATCGATAAAATCAAAACGGATTGCATAAACTCTAAAATTGACTACAATTTGGTAGAAACAACGACTCCGTATGATAAAGCTCTCCTAAGCTATTTTAAAAAACGAAGCAGACTTAATTGATAGAATTAATCTCTGCCATATATTTTTCGATATAACAATTTACAAGATTCGCATCCTTAGCTTCGGCAATGCACCGTATTATCGGTTCGGTGTTGGATTTTCTGAAATGAACCCAATGATCGGGAAAATCAATCCGTAAACCATCCTCAGTATTTATCATCTGCACGGAATATTTTTCGATTAATTTGCTAATTATTAAATCCGGATTTTTATTGCCAATTTCTATTTTTCTTTTAGCAATAATATAACAGGGGAGTGATTTTTTCATTTTGCTTATATTACCTTTGAACTCACGCAGATGCTGTAAGGTGATTACTGTCCCGGCTAATGCATCACGTGCATATTGAATCGCTGGGTAAATAATACCTCCGCTTCCTTCACCGCCGATAACTGCACCTATCTCTTTCATTTTTTTCACAACATTGGCTTCACCGACAGGTGCGCGGAAAACTTTGCATCCAAATTCCCCAGCCACATCCTCAACAGCACGTGTGGTAGACAAGTTTATTACAACATTGCCTTTCTCTTTCGACAGGATAAATTTTACTACTTGTGTGATCGTGTATTCCTCACCGAACGGTTCTCCTTTTTCGGTTATTAGAACCAACCTGTCAACATCCGGGTCAACGACAATTCCGATATCGGCATCATTGTTCTTTACAGCCTTCATTGTTTCGGTTAAATTTTCCAGTATCGGTTCAGGTGACCGGGGAAAGATCCCTGTCTTTTCGCAGTTCATTTCAACTACATGACAACCCAATTCTTTTAATAAATCCGGCATTACATAAGCGCCTGCGCCGTTCACACAGTCGAGTAGTACCGTAAATTTTCTTTTCTTAATAGATTTGACATCGATGTATTTCATTCCGAGGACAGCATCGACATGGTCTTTTAATCCGTAACCGGAATGTGTCAATTTGCCTAATTCATTCCAATGTTTATAGTGGA
>CAZKNM010000122.1:1212-5909 GCA_964554135.1 uncultured Melioribacteraceae bacterium | reverse complement strand
TTTTGAATCAATCGTTAAGCATAAAAATGGACATGATGTTATCCTGGAAATAAAAGCAGTAGTGATAAACTACAACAATCGTCCGGCAATAATGAACATAGTAAGAGATATTACCGAACGTAAGCGTGCTGAAAAAATCCTGAAGGAAAGCGAGGAAAAATATCGTAACCTTGTGGAAAGAGCCAGCGACGGTATTACTATTATCCAAGATGGAATTATCAAATTTGCCAATCAACAATTGGCAAATATGTGGGGAGGTACGACTGAGGAGATTATCGGGACTTCATTTACAAATCACCTTCATGCAGGTTCGAAGGAAGAGTTGGTTGATCGGTATAGAAGGCGGATGGCTAGCGAGGAAGTTCCTGCTGTGTACGAAACTGAGCTTCAGCGGAAAGATGGAAGTAAATTATATGTTGAACTTAATGCGGGAGTAATACTATATGAAGGTAAATCTGCCGACTTTGTGTTTGTACGTGATATAACGGAGCGCAGGCATGCGGAGGAAGCACTGCGTGAAAGTGAAAGGCGGTTAAGCTTGGCATTGGAGGGAGCCAATATCGGTTTGTGGGATCATAATTTTAAAACACACGACGTAATCCGAAGTAAAGAATGGGCTGAGATGCTCGGCTATAATTCTGAAGAAATTACTAATAGTCTGGATGATTGGAAAAGTCTGATTCACCCTGATGAACTCTCATCTGTTTTGGAGGTAGCGGAAAAGCATATGAAAGGGGAAACTTCGGAATTTAAAGAATTACATAGATTAAAATGTAAAGATGGTTCATATAAATGGATTTTAGATTGGGGTAAAATCTCCGAAAGGGATGAGAATGGTATTCCAATACGATCTACCGGAATTCATATTGACATGACTGATAGAGTAAATATCGAAGAGGCATTACGCGAAAGCGAGGAGCGTTATCGAGGAATTGTTGAAGACCAAACTGAATTAATCTGCCGCTGGCTTCCGGATGGAACACTCACTTTTGTAAACGATGTATACTGCAAATATTTTAATGAGAAGCGTGAAGAATTAATCGGAAATAAATTTTTGTCTTTAATCCCGGAAGAAGATCATCACATTATGCAAAAACATATTGACTCATTTAATCCGTCTGATCCGATACATATGATTGAGCACCGTGTAATAAAAGCTGAAGGAGAAATACGATGGCAGCAATGGAATAACCGGGCATTCTATAACTCAGAAAATCAACTAATAGAGTTTCAATCTGTCGGACGCGATATCACCGAGCACAAACGGACGGAGGAAGCAGTGATTTATGAACGGAATCTGCTAAAGACACTTTTGGACTACTCCCCTGATCATATCTATTTCAAAGATAGAGAAAACCGTTTTATTAGAATATGTAAATCTCTATCAGAGAGCTTTGGCCTCAACGATCCCGCTCAAGCGGAGGGTAAAACAGACTTCGACTTTTTCACGGAAAAACATGCTCGATTCGCATATGAGAATGAACAAGAGATATTGAAAACCGGTCGTTCAATGATCAATTTTGAGGAAGTGGAAACATGGCCCGATGGCCAGATAACGTGGGTATCGTCAACCAAGGTACCCCTCCGTGATAATAAGGGGCAGATTATTGGTACTTTTGGAATCTCTAGAGACATTACCGAGCGTAAACAAGCGGAGGAAGCACTGCGTGAAAGTGAAAGACGGTTAAGTCTGGCACTGGAAGGAGCTAGTATAGGTTTGTGGGATCAAAACTTTAAAACAGGCAAGGTAGTTCGAAGCAAAGAATGGGCTGAAATGCTGGGCTATAATCCAGGAGAAGTTGCAGATAATTCAGATGCATGGAAGAAATTAATTCATCCCGATGATCTTCAATCTGTTTTGGAAGCTACGGAGAAGCATGAGAAAGGAGAGACTTCGGAATTTAAAGAAGTAAATAGATTAAGATGTATTGATGGTTCTTATAAATGGATCTTAAATTGGGGTAAAATTTCAGAACGGGATGAAAATGGTAATCCGATCCGCGCTACGGGAATTCATATTGATATAACTGATAGAAAAGAGGACGAAGAAAAATTACGGAAAAGTGAAGAACGTTATTACAGTTTCATCTCCCAGAGTTTTGAGGGTATATATAGAATGGAAATGGAGAATCCCGTTGATACAAACTTACCGGTTGAAGAACAAATAGATTTAATTTATAATAATGCTTATATAGCCGAATGCAATCAAGCTTTTGCAACGATGTATAATGTTGAGTCTTATAAAGATCTTTTAGGTAAACGACTGATAGATTTCCATGGAGGGAGAAATGATCCGGTTAATAGAGAGGCTCAAAGAAAATATATCCGTGATGGTTATAAAGCTGTAAATGAGGAAACTTATGAAACTAAACCGAGTGGAGAGAAAATCTGGTTCATAAATAATTCGATAGCCGTTATTGAAGACGGATTCATGACGCGTATATGGGGAACTCAGTTAGATATTACGGATAGGAAATTAGCGGATGTAGCGTTAAAAGAAAGTGAGCAGAAATATAAAACGATTTTTGAAGAATCCCCTATTGCTATTGAGTACTATGATGGTGAAGGGAACATGGTGGATCAAAATAAAGCTGCTATGCAAATGTTCGGAATAGAAAGTATGGAGAATATGAAAGAATTTAATTTTTTCAAATCACCACAAGTTGCGGATGAAGTTAAAGAAAAAGCCAGAAAAGGAGAAAAACATAGATATGAAAAATGGATTTATTTCGATGAGGTGAGAAATGATAAATTATATGGGACTTATAAGCAAGGACGCATGTATGTAGATACTTGCTCTGTTCCTATAAAGACAGATGAAAATAAACCACCTGTTGCCTATCTGGTACAGATACAAGACATGACGGAACAAAATATTGCAGAAGAAAATTTAAAACAAAGTGAGTATGAATTAAAAGAATCTCAGAGAATTGCGCGCCTTGGAAGATGGCATCTTGATCATGTGAATAATCAACTTACCTGGTCTGATGAAGTATACAATCTGTTTGGTTTATCTCGAAAAGAGTTCGGTGGAAATTATGAAGCATTCTTAAATGCGGTGCATCCCGAAGATAGAATATATGTAGATAAAGCTTTTACCGATTCATTGAAGAAGAAGATACCGTACGATATAACTCACCGGATCCTCAGACCTAACGGTGAAGTTCTGCACGCGAGGGAAATATGTGAGATGGTATATGACAAGCACGGTAAAGCGATTAAATCGATTGGTACGGTTCAGGATATTACCGAGATAAAAAAAGCAGAAAATGCACTGCGGGAAAGCACTCAAAGAGATGAATTAGTTTTGAAATCTCTCCCTGTAGTTTTTTATTCCGTTAAAGCCGATAAGATTATGGCTAATACATGGATAAGCCCTCAAGTAAAACATATCACAGGATATTCATATAAAGATTTTATAAATGACGATAATTTTTGGAGCAATAGAATTCATCCTGATGATAAAAAGAGAGTCTTAACCGAGTACCATGGTGTTATGAAAAAAGGAACCGTAGAACTAGAATATAGGTGGAAATGTGCTAACGGTGAGTACAGGTGGTTTGTTGATAGGGCAACGGTTATAATGAATGAGAAGTCAAAACACGATTATATTGTTGGTTTATGGGTTGATATTAATGAAAGAAAAAAGATTGAGAAAGAATTCGAATATCAAAAAATATGGTACGAACAGTTATTTAAAAATACTACTTCTGCAATAGTCACAATTGATAATAACGATAGAATTACATCTATCAATAATTCCTTTATGAAAATTTTCGGTTATAAAATAAAAGATATAAAGGGGAAGAAATTAACTAATCTTTTAGTACCGCATAATTTGCGTCATGAAGGCATCAATTTATTGAGGATTCCGTTTAGGGGTAAAGTTGTACGGAAGGAAACAGTAAGGAAGAGGAAAGACGGCAGTTTTATTGATGTCGATATCACAGGTGTCCCAATTATGATCAGTGGTGATATTGTTGGTTTATTTGGAATGTATGAAGATATATCCGAAAGGAAAAAAGCCGAAGAGGAAATAAAAAGGTCACACGAACAATTGAGAAAACTTTCTATGTACCTTCAGGATGTGAGGGAGGATGAAAGAAAAAATATTTCTTATGAAATCCATGATGATTTGGGACAGAAATTAACGGCCTTGAAAATCGACACAACGTGGATTAAGAATAAAATTCCAAAGGATAATAAACAGATTATTTCAAAAACTAAGTTGATGAGTAGTTTAATTGATGAAACTATTCAATCGGTTCAAGAAATTACCGCGAAATTGAGACCGGGTATTTTGGATGATCTTGGACTTTTACCTGCCGTAGATTGGCAGTTAGGTGATTTTGAAAAACGTACCGGTATAAAGTGCCGGCAGGATTTTATGTCGGAAAATATTCCTATGGAGAAAGAAAAATCGGTTACTATATTTAGAATAATTCAAGAGGCATTGACCAACATTGCAAGACATTCAAAAGCTTCAAGAGTTTCGATAAGTATTAAAGAAAAGAATAAAGACCTGAATATTTTTATCAAAGATAACGGCAAGGGCATAACAAAAGCACAAATTAATGATCCGAATTCATTCGGTATAATGGGTATTCGTGAAAGAGTTAATGCTTATAACGGCAATTTTATCATAAAAGGAGTAAAAGGTAAAGGAACCGAGATCAGGGTAATATTGCCACGAAATT
>CAZKNM010000122.1:882-1175 GCA_964554135.1 uncultured Melioribacteraceae bacterium | reverse complement strand
CCCCATTGTACGGCAGGGTCTCAAGCAGATTCTTGCGGATACAAATGACATCAAAGTTATAGATGAAGCAGGAGATGGAATCGAATTATTTAGTCGACTTAAAAAATCTAAATGCGACGTTGTATTACTTGATATTACACTTCCGGGTAAAGGAGGTTTGGATATCTTAAAAGAGCTAAAACAGAATTATCCCAAGTTATATGTACTTGTTCTCAGCGTTCACCCGATGGAGCAGTACGCTATCAGAGCGCTTAAACTAGGTGCATCGGGTGAACGCTGAGAACAAGTACATA
>CAZKNM010000122.1:0-872 GCA_964554135.1 uncultured Melioribacteraceae bacterium | reverse complement strand
GGTTATCTTACTAAAGCGAGTGTTCCTGATGAATTAATTACAGCTATTAGAAAAGCTGCAGCAGGGCGGAAATATGTTACTTCTTCTCTGGCTGAAAAGATCGCATCTGAAATAGAAATTGATACTTCCAAACCTCTCCATCAAATTCTCTCCGACAGAGAATTTGAAGTGTTTAAGCTGATTGCCTCCGGTAAAAGGATAAAGGAAATTGCCGACATGCTGTCATTAAGCGTAAAAACGGTAAGTACATATCGGGAGAGGATATTAACGAAGTTCAATATGAAAACAACAACAGATCTGATAAGATTTGCTATCCGGGAAAAAATTGTTGATTAATTTCTGAATTACCCGGAAAACTAAATTTAATTTGAGACACCCGAACAATAGCCACCCAATTTCTAAGTATAGGAAATTAAATGTGAGAAATTGGGTGTCGTTAAACTTGGGAATTAGAGTGTCGAAGTGACATCCAATTTTTGAAAACTTTCTGGCGAGACGGAAAAATTGGGTGTCTTAAGGCGAAGAGCATATCGGCTTTGTAGGATAATTCCTACATAAAAATCAGATTTTGTCCTATACCACCCTATTTATTTAATCATTATTATTTAACCAAAGTAAAAGTTATATAAATAACTATTTAGTAAGTCACTTTACACAAAAATATTAGGGATTATCATTCTGAGTGAAGCGAAGAATCAGAAAACTTAAATTATACTTAAAAATTAGATTCTTCACTACACTCTCTACAGGTGAAAAATTGCAATCATCACCAGGGCCTCGCGCACGCGCTTGGACAGGGACGGCCACGCGCTCACCACCGCGGCCAAGTCGGGCTTGCCGTTGGACGTGGACTTGATCGGGTCCGGCTTTTC
>CAZKNM010000121.1:0-6066 GCA_964554135.1 uncultured Melioribacteraceae bacterium | reverse complement strand
AGAGGTGAAGCAAAAGAAAATGGTGTCACAAATGCCTTCGATATTCCGGGATTCGTACCTGAATTTATCCGCCCCCTTTTCTGCGATGGTAAAGGACCTTTCCGATGGGCAGCATTATCAGGTGACCCGAATGATATCTACGAAACGGATAAAGCCCTAATAGAAACATTTCCGGAAGATAAACCTTTGATACGATGGATCGAGATGGCACAAAAGAAAGTTCACTTTCAAGGATTACCTTCAAGAATTTGCTGGTTGGGTTACGGTGCCCGTGCTAAGATGGGTAAAATATTCAATCAACTTGTAGCCTCCGGCAAAGTTAGCGCTCCGATAGTAATCGGGCGGGATCATCTGGATTGCGGATCGGTTGCTTCTCCATATAGAGAAACCGAAGGGATGAAAGACGGAAGCGATGCTATTGCCGATTGGCCAATCCTGAATGCATTGATGAACACAATTGGCGGTGCAAGCTGGGTTTCGGTTCACCATGGCGGAGGTGTCGGAATAGGTAAATCAATTCATGCCGGAATGGTCATCGTTGCAGATGGAACACTGGAGGCTGAAAAACGTCTTGAGAGAGTTCTCACTTATGATCCCGGTATAGGTATTGCCCGTCATACCGATGCAGGATATGAACGTGCAATTGACAACGCTAAAAAATTCTCTGTGAAAGTTCCTTTATTGAAATAATTATCAAATTTTAAAGCGGAGTATGTATGAAAGTATTAATAGCAGACAAATTTCCTGAGAAGTATATCCAACAATTAAAGGACAACAGCCTAGATGTAATTTATGAACCAAAACTCGGAGAAAATGACATCCCTAATCATATTAAAGGTGCAGATTTCCTGGTTGTAAGATCGACCGTTGTAAATGCAAAAACTATCAACGATTCGGATAATTTAAAAGTTATCATTCGTGCAGGATCAGGCTATAACACAATCGATGTGAAAACAGCTAGTTCAAAAAATGTCTGGGTTGCTAACTGTCCGGGCAAAAATGCAATCGCAGTTGCAGAATTGGCGCTTGGGCTAATGGTAGCACTAGATAGAAGAATTGCAGATAACGTTGCAGATTTCAGAAACAGTGTATGGAACAAAGCAGAATACTCAAAAGCAGACGGATTGTTTGGTAAAACACTAGCAGTCATAGGCGTCGGTAATATCGGCAAAGAAGTTGCGACACGGGCAAAAGCATTTGGATTGAAAGTTTATGGTTATGATATAATCAAATTAGAAGGAGTAGATCTAGAATACCGAGATGATTTGGAAAAATTAATTTCCGAAGCCGACATTATCACTTTGCACCTTCCCGCAAACGACAAAACCAAAGGTATGTTCAACAAGAACATGTTCGATTTAATGAAACCAGGAACTATATTTATTAACACTTCTCGCCCTCAGGTTGTTGATGAAAACGCATTAATTAATGCAGTAAATAATAAAAAAATCAAAGCAGGATTGGACGTATTCATAGATGAACCGGAAGGTAAAGATGGTACTGTGAAATCAAAACTCCAGGTCCCTAAGAACATTTATATTACACATCATATTGGGGCTTCGACCGAGCAGGCTCAAGATGCGGTTGCTGAAGAAACTGTTAAAATAATTACAACTTTTGCCGATAAAGGTGAAGTCATTCATTGTGTTAACAAGAAATAATATAAGAGGGAAAAGACATCTCTTTTCCCTCTTCTTAATTCTATATACCTTATACCTTATTCCCTATAACTTTCCTTAAACCCATCTTAAATCTATCATGCTTTCCATCATCCCATGATAAAATGGAAGGTTAAGTAAATCATACAGAGCCTCAATTTCATTTTCAGTAATCTCATAGTAAATAGAATTAAAATTCGATTTTATAAATGACTTTACCTCTTCACTTTCTTTGATTTTTGCCAAATAGTCGTCGAGTCGATCTTCAATTTTCTTATCCCAATCATTCATGTCATTTGTAAATTCCTTCAGGGCACTTTCTTCTTTTGAAGCCAAAACAAAATTAACATATGGACGGCTAAGCATTTCCGCTATTTGATCTGAAAAACTAATTCCCATTTTAAAGTTTTCTTCAATGGTGTTATCATTTCCAATGATTACATAATTTCTTACTTTCCTGTCGACTTCTTTGGTATCCAGATGAATTGAAATATCAGAATTAAATCTTTCTTTAAATAAAATCTTCGTTAAGATAATTTCATTGGTCGATATATCGCCGTTGAGGTAAATATCAAAGAATTCTCGGCTCTCAGGAATTAAATAAATGTAAGCATTAGATAAAAGGCCGTCAAATGAGACCCCTATCCTTCTTGAGATAAATAAATCCTTATGTTTTATCAAATCACATGAAGGCATTAATCCTATATCGGCGTTGCCGCTCTCAATCTCTCTGTTTATAAATGATGAGGATTCAACCTTGATTCTTTCTTTTATTTCATCCGGCAGAGATAGCGCAAAAAGGGCACTATATAGATTTTTAGGGATTACTAATTTCATTTCAATTCTACTTTTAAAAAAAAGCCGCTATATCAGCGGCTCAATTTTAAATGAGCTATCTGTGCTATTTTACGTTTTTATCTTTAATTCTAGCCGCTTTACCGGATAGCTTCCGAAGATAAAATAATTTAGCTCTTCTAACCCTTCCTTCTTTTACAATTTCAACCTTAGTGATCTTCGGTGAATTGAACGAAAAGATTCTTTCAACACCCACACCACTAGAAATTTTTCGAACAATGAAGGTTTTGTTAAGACCGGTCCCTCTAATACTAAGGACATCACCTTCATAAGGTTGAATCCTTTCTTTGTCCCCTTCAATAACCTTTACATGAACGCGAATTCTATCACCCGTTTTGAATGTGGGGAATTCCGATCTTATTTGATCTGCGACTATTTCTTTTAATTTATCCATAACTACTCCATACTATTAATTTTCTTCCACTTCTCAGTTAAAATTTTTGATTGTTCTTCTTTCCATATTTTTATTTTTTTCTCATTACCAGAAAGTAAAACTTCCGGAACTTTCATACCTTTATATTCAGAAGGTCTTGTATAACAAGGTGCTTCAATAAAATCCCCATCCATCAGCGAATCATTTAAGGCAGACTCGCTGTCGTTTAATACACCAGGCAATAATCTTACAACCGAATCAACAACTATCAAAGCAGGCAACTCTCCACCGCTCAGAATAAAATTGCCTATGGACAATTCATCGGTAGCAAATCTTTCTCTAACGCGGTCATCTATTTCTTTATAATGACCCGCAATAACCATCAAATTCTTCGCTAGAGAAAACTTCTTGGCGATTTTTTGATCATATATTTTTCCCTTCGGTGTTGTAAAGATGATATGATCATAATTTCGTTCGGCCTCAAGTCTTTCAATACATTCAAAAAACGGTTCCGGTTTAAGAACCATTCCGGGACCACCTCCAAACGGTTTATCATCTATTTGCTTATGTTTATCGAAAGCGTAATCCCGTAGATTATGAATCAAAATCTCAACCTTTTTCTTATCCTGCGCTCTTTTAATTATGCTTGTTTCAAGAGGGCTACGAAGCGAATCAGGGACGGCAGATATAATATCAATTCTCATCATCAGGATAATCCTCAACAAGGGAAAACAACTCTAATCGTTTTATTTCAGCATCGAAACTTTTAACATATTCCTTAATGGCTGGAATTAAAACTTCTTTGCCATTCAAATCTTCGATAACATAAACATCATTTCCCGGTAAAACCAAGACATCTTTCAAGTAGCCAAAGAACTCACTTTTTATAAAAACTTTACTACCTATTAAATCATGAACGTAATACGTATCATTGGGTAGTTTTGCTAAATTTTCTATATCAACGAAAATTTTTTTTCCTAAAAGAAATTCAACATCATGATTACTATTGAAATTTTTGAATTTTATTGTCCATTCATTATCAATAAATTTTACATCTTCGACTAGGAACTCTTTTTTTTCGCCAAATACATCTATGAAGACTTTCCTGAGGTAATAAAAACGATCAAGAATGTCAGAAAAAGAAACAATACTTATAAAACCTTCACAGCCAAAGATAGATTTTATCTGAGCAATTAAATAATATTCACTCACATTTAATTAAACGAAACTTAGTCTAAAATTTTCAAAATCGCTCTCTTGCCGTCTTTAGCGGCAATGGCTGTTAAAAGAGTCCTCATAGCCTGTGCAGTCTTACCTTGTTTACCGATTACTTTACCCACGTCTTCAGCACCGACTTTAAGAGTAAGCTCGATTGTTTTTTCGTCGGGGGTTGTTTCCTCGATACTTACACTATCGGGATTGTCAACAAGATGTTTGGCAATAAATTCGATAAATTCCTTCATAAGAGTACCTATTATATTATTGATAAAAAGAGTACTATTTACAGATAAAGAAATCCCAGGTAAAAAAAATTAATCTTTCTTTTCTTCTGCCTGAGTTTCTTCGGAAGTAGTACCCTTTACTTCCGGCTCACTATTAACAGCTTGTGGTTCAGCTGGTTTTGCGTCCTCTTTTTGTTCTTCTTTTTTAATTCCCCCTTGCGATTTTTTAGATGTTTTCTTCTTCACAGAAGAAACTAACTTTGCTTCGCGCATTTTAGTCCATTCTTCCATTTTAGCAGCAATTTTATCTTCAGGTAATTCTTGTTTCTTTAATTCTCTTTGAAGAATAATTCCCTTTTTGCTAAATAGATTTTTCACAGTATCAGTTGGTTGGGCACCAACGTCGAGCCAGTAATTCGCACGATCTTCTTTTATATCGATTGTCGCCGGATCAGTTTGTGGATTATAGAAACCAATCGCTTCGATAAATCGCCCGTCTCTAGGTGATCTGACATCTGCAACAACTACTTTATAGACAGGCTGTTTCTTTTTACCCATCCTTCTTAATCTTAACTTAACTGCCAAGTTATTTAATCCTCCATTTAATTAATATTCTTTCAATTATACCTAAGTTTTTTCAAATCAGTTATTTTTTTATTTTCTTTTGATGTTAACATTTTCATCATATTCTGCATTTGAGTGAATTGTTTTATCAATCTGTTCACATCCTGAACAGAATTTCCGCTTCCACGAGCAATTCTTTTTCTTCTATTTCCATTTAAAATTTTTGGTTTTGCCCTTTCTTCTTTTGTCATCGATTGAATAATAGCTTCCACTTTTACAAATTGCCTATCATCAATATCCGTATCTTTCAGAGCAGAGCCAATACCGGGCATCATTCCCAGTAGGGATTTTAACGAGCCCATCTTCTTAATTGTCTTAATTTGCTTAAGAAAATCCTCAAAGTCAAATTGATTAGACAGCAATTTCTTCTCAAGTGCTTCTGCTTCTTTCTCATCAAACTGCTGTTGTGCTTTCTCTACTAATGAGACCACATCTCCTTTGCCGAGAATACGTGCCGCCAGCCGATCCGGGTGAAATATTTCAATCGAATCTAATTTTTCACCTAAACTGATGAATTTTATAGGTTTATCAACCACAGCTTTGATAGAAAGAGCACATCCTCCTCGTGTATCACCATCAAGTTTTGTAAGAACAACTCCATCAAAATTAATCCGATCATGGAAAACTTTGGCCGAATTTACTGCATCCTGACCGGTCATGGAATCCACAACAAATAAAATTTCCGTAGGTTTAACTTTTTCTTTAACCGCGACAATTTCATCCATCATAGCATCATCAACATGCAGTCTGCCTGCAGTATCTATAATAACAGTATCCAGCTTATTTTCTCTAGCATGACTAACCGAGCCTTCGGCTATGCTAACAGCATCTCTGCAGTCATCAATTGAAAATACAGGTATGTTAATCTGGGAACCTAATATTTTCAATTGCTCGATAGCAGCTGGTCTATAAATATCGGCAGCGGTTAAAAGCACGCGTCTTTTTTTTGCTGCAAGATATTTAGCTAACTTTGCACCGAAAGTCGTTTTACCTGAGCCCTGCAAACCAACTAATAGAATAACAGTTATAGATGAAGGATTAATTTGTATTTCTGCACTTTTACTCCCCATTAAAAGAGTCAGTTCATCATAAATAATTTTGGTGATGAGTTGAC
>CAZKNM010000120.1:0-6116 GCA_964554135.1 uncultured Melioribacteraceae bacterium | reverse complement strand
CACTAGCTCAAGGCTGATGTCCACCGCACGGGGCGAATGAGTGAGGGCACCGACGGAAATGAAGTCAACACCGGTTTGGGTAATTTCTTTAACTCTATCTATATTAATGGAACCCGAAGCTTCCACGAGAGCTCTCCCGCCGATCACTCTTACTGCTTCGCTCATCATTTCATTCGTCATGTTATCGAGCATTATGATATCGACACCGGACGCCAATGCTTCTTTAACTTCGTCAAGCGTTGTCGTTTCCACTTCGATTTTAATGCTGGAATCGACTTTCCCTTTTATCTGTTCCACAGCTTTGGTAATACTCCCCGCAACTTTGATGTGATTATCTTTAATCAAAACCATATCATACAAACCGATGCGGTGATTTGTACCCCCTCCCTTTTCAACCGCATATTTATCGAGCAGGCGCATCCCTGGAAAGGTTTTCCTCGTATCCAAAATTTTTGTTTTGAATCCTTTGAGCGCATCTACGTATCTAGCGGTTAACGTCGCGATGCCCGAAATCCTCTGCAAAAAGTTGAGCGCTGTCCTTTCCCCAGTTAAAATTGCTCTATGCGAACCTTCAATCCGCGCAAGAACAACTCCAGGCTTAACATGAGCTCCGTCTTTAATCTCTTCTTTCCAACCAATGTTTTTATCCAGCTTGCGGAAAACCATTTCCGCAATAGGAAGACCTGCGATAACTCCTTCCTCTTTCGCAAGAATGTAAGCTTTGGTCTTCGCCTTCTCTGGAATTATTAAATCGGTGGTAATATCCCCGGTCTTGATATCTTCTTCCAGAGCAATTGCAATTATTTTTTCAGCAGCATTTTTTAGGTCTGTCTCCATGTCCATGATCGTTTAAGTTTTCGTTGAAATTTATATTTAGGTGTTTAATATCCTTTCCCTTTTGCTGTACAATTCTAAAAAGCATCTCCGGATTTTCTTCCGGATAATCCCCTCTAAAATGACTCCCCCTGCTCTCCTTTCTCATCACAGCTCCTCTAGCAATTAGCAATGAAACATCAATTAAGCTCCTAAGCTTCTCGCTGTAATATTCATGCTTTTCAAATTCGGTGTCATCCGAAATTTTTTCTATTGAAGTGATCGCCGCGGTCAACGATTCCCTGCTCCGGACAATCCCT
Source organism: uncultured Melioribacteraceae bacterium (assembly GCA_964554135.1). Lineage (GTDB taxonomy): Bacteria > Bacteroidota > Ignavibacteria > Ignavibacteriales > Melioribacteraceae > CAZKNM01. The sequence goes on along the minus strand of CAZKNM010000120.1, from coordinate 4,983 downwards.
ACCCTGTCGGTCATAATCCGGGCTACTTCATTTTTCAATTTAATAAATTCTTTTTCTTTCGAATCATCCACATAAAAATCACGCAGCGCTGCCATCTTAGATGAATCAATGTATTCTTTCTCCAAACTCAATGCGGAATCCGCCGCCCTTTCGCCGAACACAACACATTCAAGTAGGGAATTGCTTGCAAGACGGTTTGCACCGTGAACCCCGGTGTTTGAAACTTCGCCGCATGCAAAAAGTCTTTTTATGTTTGTCTCTGCTTCTAATCCGGTACGTATTCCTCCAATCATGTAATGTGCTGCCGGTGTAACGGGAGTGAGATCTTTGGTAAAATCTAAATTGAATTTTTTCACTTCATCATATATGTGTGAAAACCTTTTTTGTATAAAATCTTTGTCAAGATGATCGAGTTTAAGAAAAACATTTTTGCTGCCGGATCTTTTCATTTCATTAAATATTGTTCTGGCAACTATATCGCGCGGAGCCAATTCCGCATCGGGATGGTAACCGACCATAAATCTTTTTCCATCATCATTAACAAGATAAGCTCCTTCACCACGGACTGCCTCGCTGATTAAAAATGTTTCTCCCGTTCCGGAATAAAATGCTGTCGGATGAAATTGGATGAACTCCATGTCGGAAATTTGAGCTCCTGCATTGTAAGCCAGAGCAACGCCGTCCCCCGTTGAAGTATAAGGATTTGTGGTTCGCTGAAAAATTCCCGAAGCTCCTCCAGCTCCAATTACCGTGGCGTTTGAGAAGAAGGTTATATTCTCATTTCTTTTAAAATCATATGCATATGCTCCGTAACAAAAGCCTTCATTCGAAATCAATTCATAGACAAGTGTGTTCTCAAAAACCGATATATTTTTATTCGCAACTATTTTTTCAACTAAAAACTTTACGAGTTTATTTCCTGTTGCATCGCCGCCTGCATGAAACACGCGCCTTTGGCTGTGCCCGCCCTCAAGTCCGAGTGCCCAGTAGTCTCCTTCTTTATCGAACTCCATTCCCATATCAATTAATTCTTTAACTCTTTCAGCTCCTTCGGTTACCAAAATGTCGGCGGCGGCCTGATCGCAAAAATTTCGACCGGCTTTGATCGTATCGTTAAAATGAAATTGTGGAGAGTCTTCTTTGTCAAGCGCCGCTGCTATTCCGCCTTGCGCCCAGAAAGTACTGCTCTGTTCCAGTGTTGATTTTGTTACAACTGCGACTTTGCACCACTCAGCAGCTTTGAGGGCAGAATAAAGTCCCGCCAATCCGCTGCCTATTACAAGTACATCGAAATGATACTTTGTCATAATTTCTAAAACCTGCCGCTTCCGGAAACATTAATATTTTTCACTCCTTAGATAATAATACAATGGCGGATAAAAACAAAACACCGGGATAATATATTGTAAAAAATGAATGGAAAAAATTGAGGAGTGCGGTAATACCGACAAGATGTTGTAAATTTTACGAAAGTAGTTCCGCCATTAAAGAATTGTCATTCACCAACTCCTCAAATGAGGAATAAATAAACTTGATATTTTTGGAAAGAGCAAAATATTTAGATTCGATTTCTTCAGAGCCTCTGGGAGAAATCACGGTGATCGGAATATCATCCTTTAATTGTTTTTTGAAAAGTGCTTTAATGTGTATATCTGTATCGGAAAGAGAATAGCCGACAAATACCAATTTCTTTGCTGCCTTGATTTCTCTTGTGGCTTCGCTCAATATTTGTGAGATGACGGGGTGCTTCAACGTTTTTACGTAAGAAGGTGCCATGATTAACGTTTGAAACTCGGTTCCGTCCAGCGGACATGCGTACTCATATTCCTCCATATCCGGATATGTATAACCCATGAACTTGCCATGCTGCAAATCAATTTTTCTATCCCACGGTGTAAGCAATGTTTGGTTGCAACAGTTACAAAATTTCCAGTTAAGACTGCCGTGAAGTTTAATAATTTTTATCGGGACAGGAATTTTATCCCCATCGACATCTACCGGTTCACGGGGATTAATCCAAAAATTAAATTGCTTGGTTTCTTTCAGCTGTTCATAATTCATGAAGTGTAAACAATAATCGATATAACCGAAATCGGGGAAGAGAAATTCAAATGCGTGTTCCAACAAAGTATCATAGTTCAATGTGATGATCGAAATATTGGAATTGTGCTTTTTAATTGCTTCCCAGAAAAGGTGATAATATGGACTCCCTTCTTCCGTCTGTCGATTGACGATATAATGAACGAGTTTTATTAAATACTCTTTGATCTCTCTGATTTTTGCATTTGTATATTTAATGCTCAGGCTTTCATTCTGCTGAATAAAATAATCTATAAATCCAAACACGGCTTCGAGCTGTGGGAAAATTTGTGACTCAGATTTGAAATAAAAATTTTCTTGAATAAATTCATATACAATATTCCCTATTTCGGAATTTTTAATATCTTCTATTTGTCCCGATAACATCAGAGGTAAGATATCTCTCTGCAACGGAACTCCATCCGCATAAGACGCCCCGGCGCCCAACACAAAAACAACATCTCGTGTTGTCGGGTATCTAAGGAATATTTTGCTTTGTTTAGTCATTGGTGAAAAATTTAAAATGAGAAGAGCCGCATTACATATCGTTCAAGTAATAACGGCCCCTCAAAATATTTTACTGAACAATTCTATTTTGTTAACTCTAGCAAAATCAATTTTTTGTCTTTTTCATTTCTCGTATTGTTCGGTTTATAAGCCAACTCAAAAATCGTAGACTTCTTAATGTACGATCTATATTTCATCTCAGCTGTTTTAAATTCATCGTCCAAATCTCCCCCTTTAACAGCTACAAGGAATGCTTTCTCTTTAATTAGGGGTATTGCATATCGAAATAAAATTATTAACGGTACGGTTGACCGGCTGATAACTAGATCAAAAGCATCGGAATATTTTGTTTTAAACTCTGGACTTTCTACCCTGCTGTTTTCAGCAACGACATTACTTAGTTTCAATTTATCAATAAACCCTGAAACAGCATCAATCTTTTTACCGGTAGAATCAACCAAAACACCTTTCATGAGAGGTCTGGTTATCGCTAAAGGAATGCCTGGAAAACCGCCTCCGGTTCCAACATCAAGAAACATGTTCACTTTATTCGGTAAAAATTCAGATATGAAGGAGGATGTAAAAACATGGTTTTCGATGATATTCTTAACATCCCGACGTGAAATCAAATTAACTCTTTCATTTTTCTTTACCACTAGTAAGGCAAAATGGGCGAGCCTTTCAAGCTGGTAAATGTCAGGATTAAGGCTGTTTTCCCAAAATAGTTTTTTCAACTCCCTTAAATACTGTTCTCGAAGGTCCAACCAATACTCCTGAAAATTAGCTCTTCAAATATACTAATAATACCGATATATCAGAAGGAGAAACGCCCGAAATCCTCGATGCCTGACCGATAGAGCGTGGTTTTATTTTATGAAGTTTCTCACGACCCTCGGTAGAAACGGCATTTAAATTAAAATAGTTGAAGTTCAAAGGTATAATAATCTTCTCTAACTTTTCCATCTTACTTATTAATTCTTGTTGGCGATTTATATAACCCTCATACTTCAACTCAATCTCAATCTGTTCTAAAACTTTTTCATTCACTAAAATTGAATTAACGATCGGAAACTTGGCGACATCGATCAACTGAAATAACTCCTTCAGTTTTATTTCAGGTCGTTTTGTCAACTTACTTATAGATTCCGAATCTTCAAGAACGGGTGTACCGAATTTTTCAAGTGATGGATTAACTTCCCGCGGCTGTAATTTATGTTGCGATAAAAAAATAAGTCCGGTCGAGATAAGCATTTCTCTTTCACACAACTCTGAATACATTTCTTTGGGAATCAATCCAAACTCATAACCATACTTAAGCAGTCTTCTATCCGCATTGTCTTGCCTAAGAATAAGTCTATGCTCTGCTCTTGATGTAAACATTCGGTACGGTTCTTCGGTTGATTTGCCAACCAGATCATCAATCAGCACACCAATGTAAGCTTCGCTTCTCTTTAGAGTAAACTCTTCTCTGTTCTGAATCTTCAATGCGGCGTTTATTCCCGCAATAATTCCTTGTGCCGCTGCTTCTTCGTATCCTGATGTGCCGTTTACTTGTCCGGCAAAATATAATCCTTTGATTAATTTCGTTTCGAGTGTAAGATCGACTTGGAATGGCGGAAAAAAATCATACTCGACTGCATAACCAGGCCGAACCATTTCTACTTTCTCTAGGCCCTTTATCGCACGTACAGCTTCGAACTGAACCTCGGCGGGCAATGATGTGGAGAAACCATTGAGATAAATTACATCGGAATCAAGACCTTCGGGTTCAAGAAAAAGTTGATGCTGAGATTTATCTGCAAACCTTACAACCTTATCCTCTATTGAAGGACAATATCGTGGACCGATCCCTTTAATTCTTCCGGTAAACAATGGGGAACGATCAAAACCTTTCTCCAAAATTTTATGAACTTTTTTATCCGTATGCGTAAGATAACAACTTAGCTGTGGCAAAAAAGGGAATAACTCTTTATTGGTTCTCATTGAAAAGGATTTAGGATCTTCATCACCTGGCTGTTCTTGAAGAACGCTAAAATCAATTGTGCTTTTTGCCAACCTAGGGGGTGTACCGGTCTTTAATCTTCCGGATTTGAAATTCATTCTTTCAAATGTTTCGGTCAAACCAAAAGATGACTGTTCACCGTACCGGCCCCCTTTCACCGACTCGGTTCCTGTATGCATCAATCCATTCAGGAATGTCCCGGAACTAATAATAAGAGCTTTGCATTTTAGTTCCTCTCCGGTTAGAGTTTTAACTCCAACAATTTTTCTCCCCACTTCGAAAACATCAACAACAGAATCTTCAATCACTTTCAACTTCACCGTCGATTGAATAACACGAATTGCTTCAATTGAATACAACTTGCGGTCAGATTGGCAACGCCCTGCCCAAACGGC
>CAZKNM010000119.1:2252-6122 GCA_964554135.1 uncultured Melioribacteraceae bacterium | reverse complement strand
AAGCATTCACTTTCTCAGGATATTTCAACGTAAAGTTAATTGCCCACCCTCCGCCTGCCGACATACCGAAGACAATTGCTTTGTCTATGTGTAATTGCGTAAATATCTGATTCAAATCATCCATATGTGAGAAGGGTGTCTCAGGAGCTGACGATTTGCCAAATCCACGGCGATCGTATCGTACAACTTTGTAATGTTTTGCCAACACCGGGAATTGTTCGTCCCAAATTACATGATGTAATATTCCATCGTGCAAAAGAACAATCCATTCCCCTTCCCCGGCTATTTCATAGTATAGCTTACCACCTTCAACATTGATATAGCCTGTATCTATTGTAATGGAAAAGTCTCTGTCATATTTCTGTGAATATAAGCTTGTTGATATTAAAACGAGTAATGAAAGAATTATTACTGCATTTTTCATTTCGATTTCTCCTTTATTTTATTACTCCGATCTTAACACATCAATGATTCTTATTTCTTTCCGTAAAACATTTTCTGTAATAATTAATTTTCTCTCAATTGTTTCAACATTTCTTCTGCATTTTTATTTTCTGGATCTAATTGCAGCGATTTTTCATAAGCTTCCATTGCTTCTTTGTTTCTACCTGCTTTCATCAATGCTTCACCCAAACTATCGTAACCGTAAGAGGTATTTGGAAACTCTTTTGTAAGTAACTCAAATATTTTGATTGCATCCGTGTTCCTGCCTTTGTCCAAAAGCCAGTATCCTGTTCGATTTATTAGACTTCCATAAAATGGATACTCTTTAGGATGTTCTCTTTTCAATTCGTAATAATGATCAATTGCCGCATCTGCATCACTTTTAATTAACACTTTATATAATTCTCCGGCAAGAGAGCCGAGGAATTTGCTAGGACCGGCCTTAGCCAGATTGCTAATCCAAACATTTCGGCTACCCCCAAATCCATCTTCGAATTCTGCCCAATCTTTAAGAATATCTTCTTTCTGCATTGTTTCAATATCTTTCCCTTTGGATATTTCTTCTTTGACTATTTTTGCCATATTTGAAATCATATCTCCAGACTGTTTCAATTTTATCACATCGCACTCAACATCGTGCCCGGAAAATATTGTAACATCATTTGGAACTAAGCCTAGAATTTTATCAATAACTTTTGGGAAATTTAACAGGTCCCCCGTGTAAACATCTATAGACGGTATTGTCATTCCTTCATAAACGTCTCCAACGCAAACTATTTTGGCTTTTGTAAAATGAACAATTACGTCAGTGGCGTCATGACTCCCCGGAGTGGAAATGATTCTAATTCTTTCATCACCGAAATAAACATTCATCGAATCTTTGAAAGTGAGTGAGGGTAATGCGTTATCTGGAAATTCATAGAGAACATACGAATAGTCCCGTAGTGTGGGTCTGAGAATATCCGGCCCGATAATGAGGGGTCTACCGGCAAGTTCAAGGTTGCCGCCCGTATGATCTATATGAGCATGAGTATTGATTAGAATTTTTACTTCCGGACTCCCGGTAGCTATAGTTTTCAGAACGGACTTGATCTCGTTACCGGTTTCCTTCTGACCGGCATCAACCAACAATATCCCTTCTTGTGTAACGTAAGCAAGAAAATTTGAGTAATAAGGTACTTTGGAAGTCAAACGATAGAAATTTTCTTTTAGTTTTGTTACTTCAATATTTGATTCTTGCTGAGAAAAAGCAGTGTTTGCAAAAAGAATGCAAACCATAGTAACGGATAGCATTAATCGAACTGTTTTTTTCATTTGTTTTCCCTTTATTTATATTTCTAATGTCTTAATGCTTCAATGATTTTTGCATCCACCCAGTAAGCGTAACTTTCACCATCCCGCTGACTGAGGAAGAAGATGTATTTCCCATCCGGTGTAACATTTGGACAAAGATCATGATACGTAGAATTAATTTTGTCTCCTAGAGTCTTTGCTTCAGTCCATTTACCATTTGAATCTTTGTAGCTAATAAAGAGATCATCGCCGCTTTCTTTCATAGTTCGGACAAAGATTAGATAGCTTTCATCTGGAGCAATATAAGGCATGGTTGGATTACCGGAATTTATTTCGGCAGGTAGGCGTTCCGGAGTTTGGTATTCTCCCACATTATATCTTGAAACATATATTCCCGGTTTCTCAACATTTTTCTCTGCATGAAAATAGAGGTCATAATTTTTTGTTACAGATATTTGCCAGTGCCGGAACAATGAATTTACTACACTTCCAACACTTTGAGGCGAAGACCAGTCATCGTCAACTCTTTCTACGTACATTATTTTTTCAGCAAAGTCGAATGATAATAATCCCGAAGGTCTATGCGTATTGAAATATATTCTCTTTCCGTCCGGTGATATACATGGATCGTCGGAATCAAAAAATGTAGATGAGAATGGAACTACTTCAGGTTCTGTCCATACATTATTAATTAATTTCATAAAAAGGATTTCATCTGTTTTGTCTTCGCAGTTTCCGCCGTCCATTGGCGCCCAATAAATCTCTTTCCCATCCGGGGTGAAGACAGGGCAGCCGTGGATAGGGCAAATGGGAGAGATTATATCTTTGGCAAAAATTTCAGGAGTAACACCCGGAAGTGTTTGGCCAAGGTAAGGGCCGGTGAGTTTGGGAAAATCACTTTGCTGCGATAATAAATTTGCTGTTGTAAAAACAAGTAGATAAAAAATAAATCTCGCTTTTTTCATTATGAGTTTCCCTTTATCTCATTCACTCGGTTTTAATCAATTTATCACTTTTGTAATTATTATACATTGTTTCAATCCACATATCACAATTGACTTCTTCGAACACAGTACCGCTCCATTGTGAATATTTATTTAAAATATTTTTCTCCTTAATTTCTTCTAGCCGATATTCTTGCTTCATTTTTTCAAGTATAAGACTCTCGGTTTCATTTATCATTTCAAGATATGGCTTCAATTCTGCTATTGTTGTGCTGGCACCATGCCCAACGAATACTTCTGTATCTTCATCAAACTTATCTAACAATTCAATAATTATTTCTTTTAATCTCTCGACTGTCGAATTCCGATAGAGTTTTACCACAGGGAAAGAGTTCGGTGTTATAATATCTCCGACAAACAACACATTATCATTTTCGAGATATACAATTATATCACTTGATGAATGTCCACCGTACATCGGTATAAGATTGACTGTTTCGTCCGCAATATGAATTGTCAATCCCTCGCTAAATGTAATATCAGGCATACCTTCATGAAAATGTTTTTTATCGAAAGGAATTTTAATGTCAGGTCCGCCGTACATTATCATTTCGTCCCTGCATTTTTCATGGTTTATTATTACAGCACCATCACGCAATTTACTATTGCCGGCTAAGTGATCGTAATCAGAGTGCGTATTAATAATATATTTTATTTTTTGATCCGTAATGCGTGATAGTTCTATTTTTACCGATTCGGCAACGTCATCAAATCCGATATCTATTAAAACTATTCCTTCTTCAGTAATAAAAGCGAACATATTAACAAATTCTTTTTGATAGAATTGATAAAGGTTATCGGAAAGTTTCTTCACTTCATAAAATTGTTGCATGAAGGTAGTTCTAAAAGAAACCAGCACTAAGATAATTAATATGAGCCGACCTATGTTATTAAACATTATGCCTCTTTGTTCAATGATTAACTCAGTGTATCTTTTATTTGAATCCTCATCAATTATTGTAATAAACACCGATAAATCGTCTCGATCCACATATTGCAGGTGATATGTTTCCCCCAGCTTTCCCAAGTTTTTAAAATTTTTCCTTCCTGCATATCTTTTAAACCAGCACCCTTTTCTATTTCTTCCTTAACAATTTCAACTGTTGCACGTAGCATATTGCAGTATTTG
>CAZKNM010000119.1:0-2242 GCA_964554135.1 uncultured Melioribacteraceae bacterium | reverse complement strand
TAGATGCCCCGATACTATCCTAGTATATGGAGAAATTTCCGATTCGATTATTCGTAGATTTTCTATTAACTGTTCTACATCTCCTCCATTATCAATATCAATGGGTGGAAACTGATCCATTACAACCAAATCTCCAACATGAATTACATTGGCATTTTTAAAGTATACTACCGCATCTCCTCCTGTGTGTCCGTTCGGAAAATGCTTAATCTCAATTTCTTCATCATTGAAATAGATTTTCGCTCCGGTAGAAAATGTCAAATTAGGTAAAGCATAATCTGGATATGCTTCAAAATATTCGTCAAAGAGAGAAATGTGTTTTTTCTTTGCTAGGTCTTCCCTCACACTATAATGGGCAATAATAGTAGCACCTCTGCCGAATAGTAGATTTCCACCTGTATGATCGTGATGCCAGTGTGTGTTGATTATGATCTTAACATTATTAGGCTCGAGTTTTTTCAATTCTAACTCCAAGGCTTCCGAATAAATTTCAGGAGCAGAATCCGAAAGTAGAACACCGTCGGGTCCAGTCAAAACAAGCCAATTGTTCACACCGCTACTGAACTTATACAGGTTTGATGAAAGCTCTTTAATATCAAGCTCCAGGAATTTGTTCTGAGGGAATATAGACCCACCTATTAAAATAGTTATAAAAGTCTGCAACAAAACAATTGTCACTCTCATAACTATAATTCCTTTACTTAATTTTTCAGATTTCAATTCTCAGAAAAACATTAGAGAGACCATCGTACCTGAGTTACTTTCGAATCTTTCCCACTAATGTTTTTTACGCTCGAAATCATATTAATTACCCAAATACCTAATTTCCAGCCAATCATACCAGGCATTTAAAAACTCTTGCTCGGACATATTCAAAACCGATTCAATATTTCCATTTGTCATCATAAGATTTATCAAAGCAGTACTACCGTATTGATCCAGAATAAATTCTATAAGAACATATCCAACCTGACCAATTTTATTTTTATCGATGGTTTCTTGGTCGTTTAACTGATCAAATGTAGGATAATTGCCGCTCGTCATATAAGATAGATCATTCGGATCTACAAAAAACGGAGCTTCATACACACTAACTCCTTCAAAAAGCCATCGGGGATTATTTTTAATTGTCGGATTCATATGCATTAATACAAGCTGAGTGTAGCCATACACGATCCAAAGATGCCCGCCTCCGAAATCCTGTACATGAATTTTATCCGGTGGAAACGGAAAAAGCAAATACTGATACAATCTTTCGCCAAGACATCTTTCCATCTCATCAAAATATTCCTGCTCATTCTGCCAGAAGTGTACTTGAACAACCGGCATGTCCGTCACTTGTAAATCGGAAAGTACCCGCTGATAATTTGCGGATAAAGAATCACTCAATAATTGAAGATTAGTCTCGTTCACATTTCCATGTGTTATAAATTGAAATGCCTGATCAAAAGGATCCGTTGCCGAATCACTACTGCAAGCTAAATTCAAAATAAGAGCTGTTACGGAAAAAAGGTATAATAAAGAATTTGTAATTTTCATCACTGCACTATAATAAAATGCGATTTTATTTAGTCGTTAAAAATGTTATTTGCCGTTTACTTCAATTGCTCTATGATATGTGCATCAATCCAAAAAATATCTTCCGTTCCATACCTTGAACTGCAGAAGAAAAAGTATTTACCGTCGTAACTAAGTGCCGGGCAGTACTCTCTTGCAAAGCTATTTATAATTGGGCCCATATTTTTAGCTTTCGTCCATGTTCCGTCTTCTTTCCGGAAACAAATATATAAATCATCATTGCCGTAACCTTCTCCCCAGCCTGTTGACGTGAAGATCAAATAACTTTCATCAGGGGCGATTAGAGAATTATATTCTGCTTGAGGAGTGTTAACGGAATCCCCCAGGTTTATTATTTCTTTATACTCGTCATCAATGAAGTATGATTTAGAAATATCATTGTTAACATCGGTAAAATACATAGTTCCGTTTTTTGTAAATGTTGGATAGAATCCTCCTTTAAATTTTTCGCCAAGCAGGTTCGGTTTACCCCAGTTTTCGTTTTCCCTAACGGAAAACCATATCTCCCAGTTTTCAGCCGGACCTTCACCGGTTTTGGACCGATTTGAAATAAAAAATATTTTGTTCCCATCATATGTTACGAAAGCTTCAGCGTCAAGATAATCACTTGCAATCGAAGCTTTTACAGGATCAAACCAAACATTGTCTTGCTTTTTCATTGTCA
>CAZKNM010000118.1:0-6320 GCA_964554135.1 uncultured Melioribacteraceae bacterium | reverse complement strand
CGTGGTTTCAATATGTCAAAGAATAAATTTGAAAGCAAATCACAACTCTATCTTTCCAATAGAATTGCAATATCACCGTGGTTTCAATATGTCAAAGAATAAATTTGAAAGCAAATCACAACTGAGGCTTAGCTTAGGGCACACCAGAAAACGTGGTTTCAATATGTCAAAGAATAAATTTGAAAGCAAATCACAACTCGGCTGGGTAAATATTGCCGTTGTTAAACGTGGTTTCAATATGTCAAAGAATAAATTTGAAAGCAAATCACCCGTCTTCGTTAACACTTCGCCGAACAGGCAACAATCAAACTACAAATTCAAGGCAGTTTAATATGTGTATAAAAAACCTTATTTTGCTTTTGAATATTCGAAATTGAAATCTCGATATTGCACAGAATTAAATAGGAAACCTTTTTAATAAGAATGGAGTTATCATGTCAAAGTCATTTGAAGTAATTGAGCGTGTAGGTCTTTCGAATGAATGCACCTGCGATGCCATTAAATCGGTTGTAACCGAAGCCAACAAAGAAAAACCTATTGCATGGTTTGAAGTAGCTGAACAAAGAGGAAGAGTAACATCGGATGGGAAAATTGAATATCAAGTAGTTGTAAAAATCGGCAGGAAGGCGGATTAAAAAAGGAGAAGCATATGAGCTTAAAAATAGGAGATGTGGCACCTGAGTTTACATTAAAGAATCACAATTTGGAAGATGTATCATTAAGCACTTTTAAGGGGAAAACTAACGTTGTTATTTTATTTTTCCCTTTGGTTAACAGTCCGGCTTGTGAAAAAGAATTATGCTCGATACGCGATGGATTATCTCAGTATAGCGATTTGGATGCTCAAATTCTCGCAATCAGTGTAGATAGCCCTTTTGCACAAAAATTATGGATGAGTAAAAATCAGTTCAACTTTCCATTGTTAAGCGATTTTAATAAAGAGGTATGCCAAAAGTACGGTGCATATTACGATGTTTTCGTCCCGGGTAAGTTTGATTACAAAGGTGTTGCAAAAAGATCGGCATTTGTTGTAGATAAAGGCGGAATCATCCGTTATGTTGAAGTCCTTGAGAAAGCAGGGGACGAGCCGAATTACGATGCAATCAAACAAGCATTGAAAAATATCAGCTGAGAATTATGAAAGGGAAACAAATGTTGAAAGAAGGTTTAAAAGCTCCTGCGTTTACTCTATTTGACAATAGAGGTAAAAAAGTATCGTTAAATGATTTCCTGGGTAAAAAAGTTGTTCTTTACTTTTATCCGAAAGATATGACTTCAGGTTGTACAAAAGAAGCATGTGATTTCCGGGATACGTTCCCTAATTTCAAAAAGGTTAACGCTGTTGTTCTCGGTTTGAGTGCAGACTCTATTGAGTCGCACCGGAAATTCTCGGATAAGTATAAACTTCCTTTTACGTTATTGAGCGATCCCGATAAAAAGGTTTTAGAGAATTACGGCGTATGGAAAGAAAAATCTTTTTACGGGAAGAAATATATGGGGATTGAAAGAACTACATTCGTGATAGATAAACAAGGAAAGATTGTAAAGATATTTCCTAAAGTGAAAGTGCCGGGGCACGTTGAAGAAGTTTTAGCAGTGTTAGAATAAACCACAAAAGGTAAAAATGATTTATGTTACAAGGAGGGAAGTATTCAGCGCTTCCCACAGATTGTATAATAAAAATCTCTCTGATGAAGAGAATGAAAAAATATTCGGCAAATGCAGTAACTCGAACGGGCATGGACACAATTATACACTCGAAGTTGTAGTTGCCGGTGAGGTTGATCCTTTAACTGGTTATGTGATTGATTTGAGTAAGTTGAAAAAGATCATTAAGGAAAATGTAACACATAAGCTGGATCATAAAAACCTGAACGTGGACGTTGATTTTCTGAAAGACATCATTCCTTCATCGGAAAATATTACAAAGGGTATTTGGAATCAGTTGGTTGGTAAAATTCCCAGCGGGCGTCTTTATTCGATCAAACTTTATGAAACAGAAAATAATTATGTAGAATATAGAGGAGAGTAAAAAACTTGAACTCAGAAGTAATTGCTAAAAATGTAAAGAGCATTCTTTCCGAAATCGGAGAAGATCCAAATAGGCAGGGTCTTCTAAAAACACCCGAGCGTGTTGCAAAAGCATATGAGTTTCTTACGCAAGGATACCATCAAGATATCGAAGGAGCGATGAATAATGCTATCTTTGATGAAAAATATGACGAGATGGTAATCGTTAAAGATATCGATTTCTTCAGTATGTGTGAGCATCATCTTTTGCCGTTTTTCGGGAAAGTTCACATTGCATACATTCCGAACGGAAAGATTGTAGGCTTGAGTAAAATTCCGAGGATTGTTGATATTTTTTCAAGACGTTTACAGGTTCAAGAAAGAATGACACAACAGATCGCCGACACATTAGATTATTATTTAAAACCGGCAGGTGTAGCTGTGGTTTGCGAAGCTCAGCATATGTGCATGATGATGAGAGGTGTAGAGAAACAAAATTCCATAGCGACAACAAGCGCCGTACACGGTGAGTTTATGGAAGACGCAAGGACAAGATCCGAATTCCTAAATTTAATTTCTCATAAAAGAATCTGATGGGAGATAAAGAAAAAATAATTTGGATTACCGGTGCCAGTTCCGGAATAGGACGCTCCATTGCACTCCGCTTTATTAAAGAAGGAAAAAATGTTGCGGCATCATCAAGAAGGAAAGAACATTTAGAGGAAATAAAGCAAGGTATAAATTCGAAGGGACAGCTTTTCAAGATTTTCCCTATGAATATCTCAAACTCTCAAGAAGTTGAAGATGCAAGTAAAAATATTTCCAAAGATTTTGAAATTGACTGCTTGATCAATAATGCCGGTATTACTTCTTTTAAAAAGGCTATCGATAATACAACCGAGGAAATACGGGAAATAATTGGAACCAATCTTTTGGGTTCAATTAATACTATAAAAGCTGTTCTTCCTATAATGATTGAAAATCATTGTGGTACTATAATTAATATTATTTCAGTAGTAACAAAAAAGATATTTACTGAAAGCAGTGCTTATTCTGCATCTAAATCCGGATTATTAGCCTATACTAAAGTTTTGAGAGAAGAAGTACGACAATACAATATAAGAATAATCGATATTATTCCCGGTGCAACAAGAACATCGATCTGGCCGGAAAGAGCACTTGAAAAATATTCCAACAGAATGATGTCTCCCGATGATATAGGCAAATTTGTTTATGATCTGTATATGATCGATTCAAATTTGGTTCCTGAGGAAATTATAATTCGCCCAATGAAAGGTGATCTTTAATTTTTTGATATGGATTTTATAAATCCTATCTGATGAACTTATAGAGCAGATCAAATAAGAAATACAGGATGAGTAAGGTAAATAATGTATATATTGTTAATGCGAAACGTTGTCTAATCTTGGATTTTTTTTGATAATAATAGAGTATAGGTTCATAAGTATTTGTATGCGGATCACTCTTAAGGGATGGTAGAAAGAACAATATTATTATTGATACTATGTTAAAAAGAAATCCAAGCAGGAACCAGCAATAGCGATCACGATTTTTCCATCTAGCGATTAATACGTTAAGTAAACCGATAATTAAGCCAAGACCAAAATAAAAAAGAATTTGCTCCTTAAAATTCAATCCTTTCCCGTTTCCCAAATGAGATAATTTTGCCAGTAATATAACATTTTTAGTACTTACAATAAATAATTAAAATGGTTAACCGAAGTTATCTGGTTTGTCAGTGAGTTACATTAGTAGGATTTTTAAAATAAAAACCCCGCGGTTGACGGGGTTTAAATTTATGTTAATACTCTTACCAATTATTGGGAAAGTGTTTAAGAAATGATCTGTTTGCTCTATCAAGATTTCCCATTCTGCATCCATGCATACTTCCGAATCTTTGCATACCATGCTTTCTTGGTGTGTCGTTTTCAAAGGAACTAGCTATATGATCTTTCCAAATTTCTTTCTGTGTGTCATCTAACATATTATAAATATTCAGCCATGTTTGTGTTCTAGACTCATGAATTTGGGATCTTAAATTATCATTAGCTTTTGTGAGATCCAATAATTTGTTTTGATTAAAATCATTACTCAACAATAACTTTTGAATTTTCAATCGATTCTGCATAATGTTGGCTTGCAGTTCGATGACCTTTTCTTTATGATCAAAATGAAGTTGGGTAAATTTCTCCTGCTGGTCATCCGATAATTTTAATAAATCGGCGATTCTATCTTTACCGAAATTAAAGTTTTTTCTGGGTTGAGCTTGAACATATGAGAATCCGATTATGAAGAGAACCAAGACGGTTAAAATGTGGACATTACGTTTCATGATTTATTCCTCCTGTTTTTAGAATTATATCTGTTTTCGTACTTTGGACATTACCTCTCGGATAATGGTTTAATGAAGTGCAGATTTAAACCTGGAAATGCTTAATTTTGTCTAATTGCTGTACATATTATATATGAATCAAAATCAAGATTTCGAGTTAATAAATAAATTTAGTAAAGGTGATGAAACTGCCTTTAATGAGTTGGTCCGGAAGTATCAAACTAAGATTTACTGGCATGCAAGAAGGATGCTCGGCAGTCATATGGATGCAGATGAAGTAACACAGGAAGTGTTATTAGTTCTTTATAAAAAGCTTAAGAATTTTAATTTCAATTCCTCTTTCTATACATGGTTATACAAAATTGTTACAACGCGAAGTATAAATTTATTGAATAGAAGGAAAGTTAAAAGATTTGTCTTTATAAATGATACTGAATCTCAAATATTAGAATCGGAAAGTGATATAACAGCTGATATAGATAACAGGGAAAAATTGGAAAGATTAGATAAAATTCTAACGAAATTACCGGTTAAACAAAGGGAAGTATTTGTACTTAGACATTTTGAAGAGTTATCTTATAAGGAAATTTCAGAAATTAAGGGTAAAAGTGTCGGGGGATTAAAAGCCAATTATTTTCATGCATTAAAAAAAGTAATGGAGTTAATGGGAAATGAATAATCATAAGGATAAGATTTTGAAATATCTCAGTGGTTTAATGACACACGATGAGGCAGTGAACTTTGAAAAGGAAATCCGAGACTCCGCTGAATTAAATTCTCTTTTGCAGAAGTATAATAGAAATCTTTCAGATCTTAAAGAACTAAGCAACATTAAGGTGGAGGAAAGATATTTTATTAATTTACTGCCGCGAATCCGCAATAAATTTGTTAGAGAGAAAAAAGATTCGTTTATATTAAGAATTGCTTCGGCACTACCGGCAATTGTTTTATCTATCTTTGTTGCCGTCAATTTTCTCTATATAAATTTTGAAATCCAAAATGATTTTTCATCAGTTCTAACGGAAGCTATAGAAGATTCCGATAGTATTTCCGTTTCTAAGTTATTAACTGATTATCCGAATTCTTTTTCAATGTATAGAACATATTCTTCAGGTACAGAAATTATTAATGAATATTTTGATAATCCCGATATTGATATAACTCAATTTTCCCAAAAGACAGGTATACTAGTTATTGATAATTTTAATTTGTATGAACTGTTGAATGAAGAAGAGATCGAGGATATTTATAATACTCTAATTGATAAAAAAATTCTTTAGGAGTCGTAATGAATAAATATGGATTAACATTTTTTTTAGTATTGCTTTTGAGCATGAACATTTTTGCTCAAAGACATGGAAAAGGTCATATGTTTGATCCTCACAGCAAAATTGAACAGTTGGAAAAGTTAAAACTTATCGAGGTTCTACAGATGGATGAGGATACAAGCATAAGGTTTTTTGCAAGAAGGAACGAGCATCAGGAAAACATGAGACAATTGGCTGAAAAAAGAGATGATATATTATTGGAGATAGAAGAGATAGTTAGAGAAAGCAAGCTGCAAAAAAACGATAAACTATATAAAGAAAAAATTGCAGAAGTTCTTAAGGTAGAAAAAGACATAGTAGACGAAAGAACAAATTTTATCAATTCGTTGAACAATATTTTGTCTTATGAACAAATAGCTAAGCTGCTTGCTTTTGAGTTCAAATTCAGAGAGGAAATTAAAAATATATTAATGGAAAAAAGAGGAATGGGAAGACCGTTCAATTAAAAGTTTTTACAGCCATCAATCTGGTTTAATATTAAACTATTTTTCATCTACCGATTATTATTCCACCTCAAGGTAAAGATACTGGTGTTGATTTTTTTTACATTGAGGTATATCTTAGTTCTCAAATTTTGCGGAAGTGGTGAAATTGGTATACACGCTACTTTGAGGGGGTAGTGCTCGTTA
>CAZKNM010000117.1:0-6450 GCA_964554135.1 uncultured Melioribacteraceae bacterium | reverse complement strand
TTGCTAATTTAGCTAAAGAGAAAGTACCCGAAGTTGTAATCAGCGCATACGGTGGTGCGGAATTTTCATTTGGTCAGGATTATATTATTCCTAAACCGTTCGATCCCAGAGTGCTTTGGAATGTAGCTCCTGCGATTGCAAAAGCAGCGATGGACACCGGAGTTGCCAAGAAACCTATAAAGGATTGGAAAGTTTATGAAGGAGAATTGAAGGAGAGATTAGGTTTCTCAAATCAAATTGTGAGATTAATGGTAGAAAAAGCACAAAAATCCCCAAAGAAAATTGTTTACTCTGAAGGAGAAGAAGAAAAAATAATTCGTGCTGCAAACTCCGTTGTGATTCAGAATATAGGTGTTCCGATTCTTTTAGGTAAAAAAGAAGTAATAGAAAATAAAATTAAGGAACTCGAATATAATGTCAGTGATTTTGAAATTGTGGATCCCGATAAGTGTGAGAAGTGTGAAAAATATACTGAAGAATTTTATAAGATGAGGCAGAGGAAAGGAATAACTCTGAGATCAGCGCGTGATTTGATGAAGAATAATAATTACTATGGTTCAATGATGGTTCATATGGGAGATGCAGACGCTTTGATCAGTGGATTAACATCCCATTATCCTGAAACAATTAGACCTGCCTTGCAAACGGTTGGAGTAAAAGAAGGTATCGATATTGTTTCGGGATTATATATCGTTATTGCAAAAAGGAAAGTATATTTCTTTGCTGATACAACTGTAAACTACGAACCTACGGCTGAACAATTGGCAGAGATTGCTATTTGTAGTGCCGATATGGTCAAAGAGTTCGATATCGAACCGAAGATTGCAATGCTTTCATTTAGTAATTTCGGCAGTGCAATTCATCCGGAATCTGTAAAAGTGAGAAAGGCTGTCGAGATTGTGAATAGCACAAGACCAGATTTAATTATAGACGGTGAAATGCAGGCAGATACTGCTGTTGTACCGGAAATTCTCGAAAAAGAGTTCCCGTTCTCAAAAATAAAAGGGGGAGCTAATGTATTGATATTTCCTAATTTAAGTTCGGGGAATATTGCTTATAAATTGTTCGAAAGATTAACTGATGCGAAAGTAATCGGTCCGGTCTTGATGGGAATGAAGAAACCAATTCATGTCCTTCAAAGAGGTGCAACAGTTGATGATATAATTAATATGTCTGCTATTGCAGTTGTTGGTGCTAGAAGCAATTCTACGAAAAACTAATATTAGGCGGGCTTGACCCGCCTTCTTTTATTCTCCTTGCCATACTTAACCTCATTAGAGTTGATAGAAACATAACCGTTATTATTTAATGGCACTCGATTCTTTCGTATATTTGACAAATAAATTTAATCAAGGTTGTGAAAATCATTCTTTCTGCAGGGACTAAGTGTGTTAAGAAATATATTATACATGAGTACAAGTATCCTTCTCTTCTTTATCGGTGTAGTTATTTACGGGATAATAATCAACTTGCGGGAAATCACACTCGTAGAGGCCATGCAGAAAAAAGGAATAACTGAGATTAAAAATGTCTCGATTATTGTCGATAGGAAAAATTACAAATTAGAATTATACTCTAACTCAAAATTACTAAAGACTTATAAAGCAGTTTTCGGTAAAAATAATGGTTCTGTTAAAACGTCCGCTTTCGATAATGTTACACCAGCAGGGGATTATTCGGTATGCGAAATTGACACTAATTATATTTACCATAAGTTTATTAGATTAAATTATCCGAATCAAAGAGATGCATTTGAGGCTTATAAAAATAACTTTATCAATGAAGTAGAATTGAAATCTATAATTGAAGCGGTCAAGAATAACGATTGCCTGCCGGTGAATACGTATCTAGGGGGTGATATCGGTATTCATGGAATTGGCAGGTTCAATTTTATTTTTAAAAATCTGCCGTTTATCTATAATTGGACAAATGGTTCGGTTGCAGTTAGTGATGATAATGTAGATGAGTTGGTTTCGGTAGTAAAAGTTGGAACGAATGTACTTATTAGAAATTAATTAATAGAATACATAGCTATTTTTTCGAATGAAAAAGCAGAACTTCTTTAAAAATGCGGTTATCTTTTTTTTGTTTATTGTAACAAATTTATGTGTTGCTCAGGAATATCAAGAATATGAATTGGAGAGTGTTGAATTTATCGGGAATAATGACATCTCCGCTTCGGATTTAGAAAGTATAATTTCCTCTAAAGAGTCACCGGGTTGGTTCTCACAATTTTTATACAGTTTTTCAAGTTTTGGTGAAAAATCCGTCATTTTCGATTCAACTCTTATTGCTAATGATGTTAGCGCAATTCATTCATATTATTGGTCGAACGGCTACTTCAAGGCAAGTGTATCGGCAGAATATACTCTTGATACATTAAACAGTGAAGCGATCCTGAAATTTTTTATCATTGAGGGACCTCCTTTCAAATTTAAGGCATTTCATAAAAACGGTTTGGAAACTGTACCCTGGGAATTTGTAAAAGAAATAAATGATCAAATTCATATAGATGCTACAGTTCAATACTCCGATGAATTAATACGTCAGGAAATTGCCCTCACTTTAAACTCTTTGCGTGATAAAGGATATATGTTAATTCAAACCGAACCCCCTTTCGTTAATGTAGACACTGTTGAAAATAATGTTGAGATAGTTACACATTTTGATCCGGGTATAAGGTATAAGATTCGTGAAGTGACTGTAAACAAAACCGGCGAGGGGAAAGATCTTGTAGAGGATGAATTATTAAAGGACATTGTCGGTGTTAAACCAGGTTCTTATTACGATTATTATGCCCTGAGAAGAGGACAGATACGCTTATACAGAACAAATCTTTTTACATCAGCTCTGGTTACGGCAATAACCGCAGATACAATTGGGAATACTGTTCCGGTTAGTATCAACACCGATGTTGGATTAGTTAATGAATTATCACCGGAAATAATAGTTAATAATGAGGATAATACTTTTAACCTGGGACTTGGTTTAGGTTACCTGAAAAAAAATTTTTTGGGAGATGCAAGAAAACTTACTATTGGTGCTTCATCGGCTGCACAAAGTATTACTGATTTTTTAAGTACTGCTTCAATAAACGATACTACAATTTATGGTTACGCCGATGCACGTATAAGTGTGGAGCAGCCGTTTCTTTTCGGTAGGCCTATAAATACTAAATTAGAAACATATATCACTTTCCAAAAAAGAAAGTCGGAATATAATGCGCGGATTTACGGTACGAAACTGAGTTTCGATTTCGAACTACCGCAATACACATTTGTTACTTCTTTAATTACATACATGAACTGGGAAAATTCCAAATATGTTTTCAGAGACGAATATATTTCTAGAGGAATAACGAGCTATTATTATAGAACTCTTTCATCGAATGTTGAACTGAATATAGATTCTTTATTACAAGTGATCAGTAAATCGAGCATTAGTACAAATGCCGTTATTGGAGTTGAGATCGGTGCAAATAAAACGAACAACATGTTATTTCCAACAAGAGGATATACTATATCTATTCTTTTGGAAGACGGTAATACAATTCCATATTTAATCAGCAAAATCGGAAATGCCAAGTTTAACAATCCACGTTATTATAAAGTGGTTCTTAACACAACCGCCTACCTCCCTTTTTACGGTCGGAAAGGGATATCGGCATTCGGGATTAAGTTAAAGGGGGGATATATTGGTACATATTCAGGTAATAAATATGATATTCCTCTCAATCAGCGGTTTTATGCAGGAGGAAGTAATTCGGTGCGAGGTTGGAGCACAAGGGAACTCGTGCCAAAAAATCCTGAGATTATTTTGCCGGAGAATCCTACTAGTGAAGATATAGAATCAATTTTTTTAAGAGGAGTAATCCCAGGTGGATTTCTATTATTTGAAGGATCTGTTGAATCACGTAATAGACTAACAGGACTTCTGGGTTCGGCTGTTTTTATTGATTTTGGAAACACGTGGGATAATTTCAATAATTTTCGTCTGGATGAGGTAGCAGTTGCAGCTGGTTTTGGTCTACGTTTCTATTTCGAATTTGCACCAATTAGGATTGATTTTGGTTTCAGAATCTATGATCCGCACGATAGACGTAATTTTTTCAGCAAAAAGACTATGCAAGAAACTTTTGAATTTCAACTTGGGATCGGGGAAGCCTTCTAAAAACAAAGGTTGGACTTATTTCTTTGATCCGCTTTTTTGATAGGATATTATTTTTGATTAAATTTGAAGCTATATTTTTCAAGAGAATTTTATGATTTCGAGTATGACAGGTTACGGTAAGGGTTTTGTTGAAACGGGAGAATTTTTAATAGAAGCGGAATTAAAGAGTCTTAATAATCGGTTTTTAGATATCGCTTATCGTATTCCGAAAAGTTTGACCAACAAAGAATTTGAACTCCGTGAGTTGATAAAAAGAAGATTTAAGAGAGGCAAGGTTTTTTTATCTATAAATATATCGAAAAATAATGCTGACAAAAATTCTTCCTACAATTTAGCAACAATTCAACATGCGGTCGGTATTCTGAAAAGAATTAAAAAGGCTGGTAAAATAAAAGGGAGAATTACTCTAAGTGAGTTGTTCGCGTTTCAGAATTCAAATTTTACCGATACACTTTTAGATGCTGAGAAAGAATGGGAATATATTGAAAAAGCTGTCTCTGGAGCAATGAATGACCTTGAACAAATGCGGATAAAAGAGGGGGAGGAGCTTTACAAAGATTTAAAATCAAGAATTGAAATTATTAAAAATACTTTAAACCGAATCGAAGAGCATACTCGGACAAGTATAGATGAATATTTCGATAAATTAAAGAAAAGAGCAAAAGAATTGATAGATGAATTTAGAAACTTTAATGATCGGTTGGATATGGAGTTAGCCCTTCTTGCAGAAAAGTATGATGTTACCGAAGAGTGCGTAAGATTAAGAAGTCATATTAAAATGTTTTTAGATACAATGGATAATTCGGATGAAGTAGGAAGAAAATTAAATTTCATCTGCCAGGAAATGAATAGAGAAATAAATACAATTAATAGTAAATCTGTCTCAATAGAAATTTCACAATACGGAATATTAATAAAGGAAGAATTGGAAAAAATTCGGGAACAGATACAGAACATTGAATAAGAAAGAAAGCAAGCTTTTCGTATTCTCGGCACCCAGCGGTTCCGGTAAGACAACGATTGTAAGAAATGTTTTAAAACAATTTCCCGAATTTATTTTTTCAGTGTCGGCAACAACACGCAAGAAAAGAAGGATTGAAGTAAATGGGAAGGATTATTTCTTTATAAGTGAAAAGGAGTTTTTAAAAAAAATTGACGCAAATGAATTTGTCGAGTGGGAAAAATTTTATGGATATTATTACGGGACTTTGAAAGATTTTGTAGATGGACATATTAAAAAAAGAAACACACTTGTTTTTGAATTGGATGTGAAGGGAGCCTTAAATTTTAAAGTAGCATATCCCGACGCGGTTTTGATTTTTATCTCTCCACCTAATCTTGATGAATTGAAGAAACGGCTCAAAGAGAGAAAAACTGAAACAGAGGAAGATTATAAGAAACGCACTGAGCGGGCAGAAATGGAGATGACTTATAAGGACAAATTCGATTATGTGGTAATCAACAGGGATCTTGATTCTGCAAAGAAAGAAGTTGAAATGATAATAAAAAAAGAAATAAATTAACAAGGAGATGAAAATGAAAGTAAAACCTATCGAACTCACCAAGATCGATAAACATGCTTCAAATGTTTACGAGGGTGTAATTGTTGCTGCTAAAAGAGCACGTCAAATAAATGATGATAATAGGCTTGAATTCAGCACATTATTAAATACAATGATCGGTGTTACTGAAGACGAATTTGATGAAAAGGAGAATCCCGAAAGATTGAGAGTCTCTTTAGAATTCGAAAATAAAATAAAACCGCATCTTAGTGCCCTTGACGAGTTAGTTAATGGGAAATTGGAATATTCTTATAAAGAAAAACACGAAGATTAGTTGGTCAATAGCAATTTAATAAGAGTTATCTTGCATATTTAGTGAATAAAAGCGGAAAACTTTCTTCCGCTTTTTTTATCATATATATTGTGTTACCTGTTTGTTTGAAGGTTAAATCTTCACATTTTTTTATTGGAAGTATCTTTTGCTATTCAATACCAATGAAAATGTTTGAGATAATTATTATCTTCAATTTATAATTGACGGATTCAATCCGCGTCAGGAATCCTAATCTTTTTATAACCAGTTTCACTTTGAAATTGAATATCAAAAATCTTATTATAGAATCAATTAAAGATCAACAAGCTATTTTCGGCGATGATCTGTTTGAAAATATAACTGCTTCAAAAATTCCCGACGCAGTCTACAAGGAGCCAGAACCGATGAAGTTCGAAATCGCAGATAAGACCGAATATATCATTTGGAATGATTTATTTGCAGAAG
>CAZKNM010000116.1:0-6779 GCA_964554135.1 uncultured Melioribacteraceae bacterium | reverse complement strand
GCGATGTTTTTTCATAACCTTCAGGATTATCTTCCGGTCTTTTCATTACACACTCAGACCACTTTGTATCGTAATAGTGCCAATCGGTTACCGGTGCAACTGAAATTCCCGCTTTGAATTCTTTTGTATGTGTAAGCGCAAGTAAGGTATATGTTCCGCCGCCGCTCCATCCCCATATTCCTATACGTTCGGAATCTACGTAAGGCTGCGACTTTAACCACTTGACAGCCGAGATAAGATCATTCAGTTCAACGTCACCGTACATTTGTTTCTTGATTAAGCTTTCCAATTTTTTACTTATTGCGGCTGAAGCACGGTTGTTGAATGTCATAACCAGGAAATCGTTGTTCAAGAGAACCTGATCGAAGTAAATAGATTGAGCCCAACCGTTTGAATTCCACGAATTGTTCACCGTAGGTGCCGATGGTCCGCCGTAAACATAAATTATTACCGGGTATTTTTTATTCGGATCGAAATCTTTCGGCTTGCTTATCTGAGCAGGGAGTTGAAATCCATCTGCCGCTGTGATGGAGAAAAAAGCTGGGTATTGAAAGTTATAGGGACCTAATAATTCGGAACGCAGGGAAGAAAGTGATTGAATTAGCTTACCGTCACCTTGATATAAATTTAAGGACGGCATAGATGAGATTGAGGAATAATTATCGACATAATATCTTCCATCTGGGCTGAATTGCACCCTGTGAAAACCCTCCTCCGATGATAGGCGCTGAAATTTATTCCCATCCGGTTTAATTCTATAAAGATGCTGCTCGATGGAAGACTTTTCGTTGGCGGTAAAATAAATCCAGTTTTCCTTTTCATCACCACCGACCAAAGCGCCGTTTCCGTACATTGCAAAAGCTCCGAACGGACGAAGCGACCAATCGCCTTTTGTTATCTGATTAATTAATTTACCTTCGATTGAATACCTATAGATATGATTATAACCATCGCGCTCGGACAGCCATAGAAATTCTTTTCCGTTCCTATAAAAGTGGGGTCTATATATATGAAGCCAAGCTTCATCTGCTTCTTTAAGTATATGTTTTGCTTTACCGTTGATTCGATCGACAAAGAAAAGATTTATTTCGGTTTGAGCACGGTTCATCGTTTGAACGCTCACATTTTTACTGCCCGGCGTCCAATCAACGCGAACGATGTATTCATAAGAATCTTTAGATAAATCCATCCAAACTGTTTTCATGTCATCAATCGATACAATACCGAGACTGACTTCAGGAGTGGCTTCCCCCGCCTTGGGATAGCGTTGTTTTATAACTCTTGGCTGATACGGTTCAAAGTCGGTGTAATATGCTATACTGACGGGTGAATCGTCCGTTCTAAGAAATGCGATGGATTGTGAATCATCGGACCACCAATAACCGGCATCTCTATGACCGTAAATTTCTTCCCAGTAGACCCATGAGAAAGTTCCGTTGATAACCGTTTCAGAACCGTCATTAGTAAGTTGAGTTGTTGTGCTCTTTTCAATGTCATAAGCAAACAGATCATTCTCGCTTACGAAACCGAACAGATTACCGTTTGGAGAAAAACTAACTGCAGTTTCTACCGCTTCGGAGTTTGTTATCCGCCGGAACTCATTTTTATTCATATCGAGAAGAAAAAGATCATCATCAAAATTATATACGGCATATTTCCCAAAAGAATCGAATGCGTCCGGCCATGACAATATTGAAGGTGTTTTATCTTCTCCCAATAAAGTTTTCAGGTTTGAAATTGCTGTATGCATATCAAGTATTTGTATGTTGCTGCCTGTTCTAGGATTGAGCTTTTGAAACGTTCGTTCGGATTCGAGTTCTCGATCATCATATAATAATAATGTACTATCTGCTAACCATTGGTAGGAAGGAATAGATGTAATTTCCTCGGGCTCGTTTCCGAACATCCAGTCAATCGTAACGTCTTTATGTTCTTGGTTTGATTGTGCGAAGATATTAAAGCAGCACAAAGTAATAATGAATGTTAAAAAAGGTAGCATGCGATTCATGATTCGTTCTCCAATTTTACTTTTTTTGCCGCACATATTACGTGAAACCCCGGATAAGCTCAAGTCAATAATTTGGGATTTTTAATAAAGAGAAATTATTTGAACAGCATCAAAGGTCTAGCATATATAGCTAAAAGGGAATTGCTTTAGTGAAGAGAAGGTAATAAAATAGAAAGTAAAGACCTTTGTGAGATCACAGAAAAATATATTTAAATTAAATTGCAGGCAATTCAATGATAAAGTTACTTCCCAATCCGAGTGAACTTTCAACTCTTATTTTACCTTCATTTTTTTCAATAAATTCTTTGCAAAGTATCAGACCGAGCCCTGTACCTTTTTCCTTTTCGGTACCCAAATGCACTATCTTTTTGTCTATTTTAAAAAGATTATCCTTTGTTTCTTCATCCATTCCAATACCGTTATCGATTATATGAATCTCAACTTTACCGTTGCTTTTGAGAGCTTTAGCCTGAATGTTGCCTCCTTGTTTTGTGAATTTAATACTGTTCGACATTAGGTTTCTTATCACCGTATCAAGCATATCTTTATCTGCCTTAACTTTTATTTCGGAAGATGCTTCGTAACTGAGTCGAATTTTTTTCTTCGCGGCTAATCTTTTAAGCAAATGTATATTGCTTTCTATAGCTTCATAGACAGGTAATTCGATTTTATTTATTTGAATTGCATCTATTTGCAAACGAGCCCAGCTGAGTAGATTTTCCAATAATTGATGTGAATCCTTCGATACGCTTTCAATAGTTTTGATAAATTCAAGTATCTCTTCTCTGGTCATATGTTCATATTCTTCGGCCATCATCTGTGAAAAGCCGATCAATGTATTGAAAGGTGCACGAAGATCGTGTGCGATTATTGAGAAGAATTTGTCTTTTGTTGAATTAAGCTCTGCTAATTTAGCACTTGCTTTTGATTGCGATCTGTATCCTTTGTAGATGACAAATGCAAGAACAATTAATAATAAAATACAAATCCCAAGAAAATGTGCAATCAATGTTTGCTTATCTAACTCATCGGCTTGGATTTGTTTTACTCTATCGAACCCTGCTTGCATTTCCAGAGAAGTTATTTTGGCTGTATTGGCTTCGCTTAAAAGGCTGTCGTTTAGTGTCTTGTATAAGAGCAGGTACTTATAAGCAAAGCGATAATCGTTCTGTCGTTCATAATAATTGAATAAACCATATGCAGATTCTTTACTTCCTTCTAAAACTCCCGTTTTTTCCGATGTATCCATAGCACGGTCGATATAAATTTTTGCATTTCTCAGATCCCCTTTCCTGAAGTAGTAATCAGCAATCCCTACAAGGGGTCTCCATTTATATTCAACATCATCGGATGCATCTATATCGACTAAAGCTTTTAAAAATTCTTCCAGCGCTTTATCGTCCTCTCCCAATTTTTCATATACTTTTCCTCTAACGGTATAAAGAGGGGAATAATATGGTTCAAAGTTGTTTTTTATGCTGATTTGTAATCCTAAATTTGCGTATTTCAATGATTTTTCCAGCGAGTCCATTTCCATAAATGTTTCTGCAAGATTTAAATAAGTAATTCCTATATGAGTGGTAGCTCCTAAAGATGTAAAAATAGGCAGTTGTAAATTGAAGTAAGTCAAGGCTCGTTCGTAATTATTCATCTTAAGATAAATTTCACCGATGTTATTGGTAACAATTCCGAAATATGCCTTATCATTTAACTCCTCTGCCATGGCTTGAGCTTTGAAGTAATTATCCAAAGCAGCTTTAAAGTCTCCCTTGAAAACCTGAATTACACCAAGTCCGTTGTAGATTTTCATCACTCCGTTTTTGTTATTAATTTCTTGGAAGTACGATATAGCCGTATTGTAAGCCGTAACAGCATTGTCATACTGACCTTTGAATGTATAAGCGATTCCGATAACTCGATGGCTTTCAGCTAAACCGAATTTATAATTAAGTTTATTTGCCAATTCATTTGCACGCTGCGCAATGGTTAGGGTAGAATCGGAATCAACTCTATAATATAGATATGCAATCCGGTTGAATACATCGACTCTTTCCTCATTCTGCGGATTGTTTTTGTTTAGGAAATTTTCCAGACTATCTAAATTATCTTGACTTAATAAAACAGAGGCGGTGAGCAAAAAATATATTATTATGCGGAACATTAAATGTTTTTTACTCTGTTTTATTTTTCAATTTTATTTTGGTGTGAATGATTGATAAAAAATACCTTTTAAAACCACGGAAATAAATTACGGTATGTATATCTATTTATCAACAAAATATTGCTAGTGACAGAACAGATAATGTAATATTGAGTAATCATAAATTAAACTTCTATCAGTGTTTGCTACATTCTTATCAATTGGTTAAATCGTTGAGAAGATAAGTATAGAACTCATTTATTAGGTACGAATTTTTGCTTTGATGTTGCAGTATGCAATTTAGTAGTTTTTGCAAAGAGACATAAAATAATTTGGGGGATGGGTGAGGAAAAGTTACAGTTCTTTTATTCTATTGATAGTAGCATTCACTCTCTTGAGATGCAGCGGAGACAGCGGCACGGAGCCGCAGCCCGATCCGGGGGATATAAAAATATTATTTATCGGCAGCAGCTTTACATATCATTATGATACTCCGGGTTTGTTCAGACAGCTTGCCGAAGCAGCGGGTAAAAATGTATTTGTGGTCGATAAATGTATCGGCGATGCTTCGCTAACATATCATTCGATGTACGGACCAACGATCGAAGCAATATACGTACAGCAGTGGGATTATGTGATATTGGAAAATTGCGACTACAATATTGTTTCTCCCGACACATATTTTGATGAAAGACCGGTCAATGTATTGGGGAGTTTTATTCTGGATAATAATCCGGATACAAAAATTATTCTTTTTCTCATCTGGTCAAGATCATGTGGGTATGATGAATATAGTTTTGATGAACTTTCGGAAATGCTGCGGGACGGTACCAAAACGGTTGCCGATAGACACGATATGTTGATTGCGCCTGTAGGCTGGGCATGGAAAAGAACCGTTGATGAAAACCCTTACATTTACATGTATCAGTGGGACGGTATGCACCCCTCTTTAGCCGGAGCGTATTTACAGGCGTGCGTTTATTTTTCAACAATATTTACTGAGTCATGCGAAGGGAATAGTTTCAGCGCAGGACTTCCGGTTGAACACACGAGTTATCTTCAGCAAGTTGCTTCAGAGACTGTGCTGGATGATTTGGAGTATTGGAATTTAACGGATTGATGATAATTCCGTTTCGAGAGTGAATTATACTTACAGAGAGTAAGAAATAAGTCTGTATAAGGTTACTTGTAAAAGTCGAAATATAAATTCAGTATAAGAGTTTTATAACATACTCATGTAAATTCTATTTCAGAGACTTATAAAAGAATTTACAGAATACTAAAGAAGATCTTTAGCCCAAGAAGGTATCTTCCCCGTTTCAATCATCCTTTTTACATGAACCGGCATACTCTCAAACTGCATTGCCGACATTTGATATTCATCGCGTGTTACGTTTTTACCTCTGCAATTGATAAGCAGACGTTCGCGATCCGAAAGTAGAGGTCTTAACTTCTCGCATGGGAATTCATCGCAGTCTGAGCACAATACTACTTTTTTCTCTTTAGCGCATCCTCGGGCTTGGCATTGTATATCTGCAACATCTCCTTCCCCCTTGCATCCGGCACATGGTTTGGCTATCGGAATATTTTCCTCCGTATAAATTTCCAATCCGTATAGTTTTTTCCACCCGGCGACCATTTTTCTTCTGGCTTCTTTATCGTTGGTTTGTCCGGGACAAATACCGCAGTTGTAACCGCAATACCCTATGTTTGAGTAATCGGTTTCAGTAGACTCAAAATTTTTTTCTTTTGCATTAGTTAAAACGCCTGGGAGTAAAATACCCGAACCGAGAGCCGCGCTTGCTGCCAGGCAAGAATTGCAAAATTGACGGCGTGATTGTATTTCCATTTGTCCCCCATTAATAAATCTTGGATTATTATGGAATCCAACTTGAAAAAGATACTGTAGAAAATCTGTAATAAGTTATATAATATCCAGCTTTTATTCAATACAAATAAAAGGGGTACTGTAACTACACCTAAATATTTGGCTAAATCTTCATAGACTTTTATTCCTAGGAAGATTTTTTATAAAGATATCAGCTCCAATTCCATTGAAATTAAGACGATATTGATTTAATTTTATTCATCACATCTAAACCACTTGTAAAAATTAGGAGATAAAAATGGATTACAGAATTGAAACCGACAGTATGGGCGAAATGAAAGTGCCGAAAGATAAGTATTACGGTGCGCAGACTGCCCGCTCGTTAATGAATTTTAAGATTGGAGGCGAAAGATTTCCCGCAGAGATGATAAGAGCACTTGGCATCGTTAAGAAAGCTGCAGCATTGACAAACAAAGACCTTGGCGTACTCCCCGCAGAGAAAGCAGACCTGGTAGTTAAAGCCGCAGACGAAGTAATTGCAGGCAAACTAAACGATCACTTTCCGCTAGTAATATGGCAGACCGGAAGCGGAACACAGACCAACATGAACACGAACGAAGTAATTTCCAACCGTGCAATCGAAATGGTCGGCGGCGAAATGGGAAGCAAAAAACCGATCCATCCCAACGACGACGTGAACAAAGCGCAATCGACAAACGATGCGTTCCCGACGGAAACGCACGTCAAAACGGTTGAAGAGATTCACCGCCGCTTAATTCCGATGGTTACAAAATTACGCGATG
>CAZKNM010000115.1:0-6785 GCA_964554135.1 uncultured Melioribacteraceae bacterium | reverse complement strand
AGATCCGTTGACACCCACAATATATTCTACACCACCAAAGGAAATAGCAGCTGTTTTTTTATCCGTGAAATCCACAAACGAATCAAGTAGAGAACCATTAACATCATAACGGTACAAATCTGTCCCGCACAACACCAAGTATTGATTTGAAATTACGGAGTTGAATGCCGATAACATTTGAACAGGTTGATTTAGATCTAGTTTTTTCAGAGTCATAAGTTGTAATTCTGTGCCGGCAAATTTTATATCAAACGACATCTTATTTGATACATTGGAAAAATTTTCAAAACTTATTAAACTCTTTGCCCCGTTGTTCGTTCTAGTGTTTGGTTTAGTATCATCGCTAAATCTATTCTGATAGAGTTGAGCCGGATTAGAAGAGTACCACAAATCTTCATAACTACCGTCATTTATAAACGAGCCGAAGATAGTTTCAAACTGTTCGCCAATATCTTGAATTCCGTCTGCCTCTTCAATATCAACTCCCCTCTTGAATTTATCGGTATTTATTCTGTTCTCACCAATTCTTTCGTTAATAATATTCTCGTCTATATGCCATATTACAATTCCATTACCCGGAGCAGAAACGTCATATTCATCAACATCAATTATAACTCCTTTCAGTGAATCCGGAGTTATATTGAAATAACCGGTCGAATCCGGTAATAAAACCTTTTGAAAAGTCTGAGTACCGACTTTATATGTAACAATAGCATTGTTTCTCTTTGCATCTTGTCTGCGGTTCTCTACTAAATAATATTCTAAAGAGTTAATAGGAATTTTAACAAGCGTAGTATCCCCAGGTAAAGCAGCACATTTTGATACAAGACTTATTTTGTGATCCTCAATAGGCAAATTGATGGGGGTCTCCCAACCGAGATAAATTTTTTCCCATGCAGAAGGCTCTGGGGGAAACATTCCATAATTTGCAAATATTCCACTGCCATCCATTAAACCGAATCGACCTAAGACTGTAATACCCGTATCAGTATCAAAAAGATCAGGTAAACCTAAATAACTCGCAATGTTCGACACTATTAATCCGTTTATAGTCAACTGCAGCAGAATTATCGAGCCATTAATATATTCGAATTCGCGCGATTCCGTTTCCGATAAAATTACGCTATTCGTAATTCTCTTTTGTGAACCGGTTATTGGAAATCCCTGAAAATCATTTCCGAAAACATTCTTCAAGGCATTCAGGCTCAGGTAAAGTGACGGTAGATTTCTATCCAAGAAAATGCTGCCAAAGTCCAATCCCCTGCTGACACCGGCATGAAAAATCATAAACAGATCGTATCTGTTGAAATCGATAGTTGGTGATGAAGAATCTACAAGCTGCCAGACTTCCTGAGCAAAGTATCCGAGAGAAGAAAGATCATCGGAATTGTAAGGAGGAGAATAATCGCGCATAGTCTTAGAGACGGTATATATAGTCGGAATTACTGTAAAATCAATATTTACTTTTCCATCAGAGACCTTGCCAAAATAATTTTTTGCAAATTCAATGTGGTCAGCAAAATACGCCGCATCATGTGGGAGGGGATCTAAAATTGTATCTCGATAATCCTGTGTATAAACCGAACCGAATTTCCCATTTCCTACAGTAGCATCGTATCTATCCTCCTGGAACTCAACCATTACA
This sequence comes from uncultured Melioribacteraceae bacterium, assembly GCA_964554135.1. Taxonomy (GTDB): domain Bacteria; phylum Bacteroidota; class Ignavibacteria; order Ignavibacteriales; family Melioribacteraceae; genus CAZKNM01. The sequence goes on along the minus strand of CAZKNM010000115.1, from coordinate 5,140 downwards.
GCTAAAATCTTCAACGTATCGGAAGCGTTGAGAATTGTAGACTGCGTCTTTGGGAAGGGGTTTACTTCGCTTTTAAAAATTTGGGCAGATGAACTGCCCAATCCAAACAATAAAATGAATGACAAATGAAATATTATTTTCATCTTCAATTACAATCCGCGAGGAAATCCGTGAACTTTTGGAGATGTTGAGCCCCAACCAATTAATAGTGTAAATCGAAGTGTATCCGACAAGGGATGATTTTCACCGTCTTTAAATAAGTCGGTTGTAATGTAGCTGAAATCGAATCCATAAAGATCATAACGAATACCAGCACCGAGAGTAACAAACTTTCTGTTACCATATGCTGGATCCTCGTAAAAATAACCGAGTCGGAGAGCGAACATAAAATCTTCAGGAGAACCATACCAATATTCTAATCCCATGGAGGTTACAATATCTCTAAGCTCTTCATTAAAGGGTTGATCTCCCCAGGCAGTGAATATAGCTTTATAAAAATCATCTCTTTCTTTTGTACTGTCAGGTTTCGCTACAAGAAGCTTACTGAAATCTACAGTATATGTTAAAGAATTATAATCATCTTCAAGAAATCTAAGAGCAAAACCCAATCTGAAATTTGTAGGGATAGGATCTGCTTGTGCTCGGTCGATATAATAAATTTTCGGTCCGAGATTGCTTAAATTAATTCCCATGCTGAATTGATTTCCCAAATCCCCGATTAAAGGAATATCAAGAGTTCCCGGACGCCACATTGCGGCAATATCGAAACTGACCGACGTAGCAACGCCCGTGCCTTGTTCCTGCTCGGTAGGCTGATCCGATAAACGGCTATGTATCAACCGGAAATTAAAACCGAGCCCCCAATCGGAAGAAATTTTCGTAGCGTAACCGACTGTCAATGCTGCATCGAACGATCTGAAAGTTCCTATAGGATCGGGTGAATTAGAGGCTGTTCGAACAAACTCACCGAAATTCATATATGTAATACTCGCTGTTAAGCTGCCTCCTAATTCATCAATATACTGTCTATAAGTAAGATAATCGTAAAACAGATCGAGATTGAATTGTGGGAGCCAATTGCTGTGAGTTATACTTACTTCAGATCCAGTTAAAAACGCGATACCGGCAGGATTCCAAAAAATCGCAGCAGAGTTATCGGCTAATCCGCTGCCGGATTCCCCAATACCGCCGGCTCTCGAGTCTGGTGCAAGCAATAAAAACGGTACGGCTGCTTCTCCCTGGGCGTAAATGTTCCCAACTGTACCACCAATAGTCAGACTGAGAATTAAGAGAGCCATTATTCTTTTCATGCTAAAATACCTCCTTAAGATGTATAAAAACTTCCTTACTTTGGCTTAATTTAATATTACTTAATTATAGCTAATTTTCCAAGTATATTTTCTTTATACTCACCATCAACAGTCTCTACAATTAATTTGTAGAGATAAGTGCCGTTGGCAATTTCATTTCTGTCCTCATCTCTTCCATCCCAATCAAGCCTCACAAATTTATCAACGACATTTCTACTTTCAATTTCTCTTATTAACCTTCCGGCAATCGTATATATTTTTATTCTAACATTTATGCCTTCATTTAGATTATGTTGAAACGTAAACGTTGTATTCGAAGAAAACGGATTGGGATAATTATAAACATCTCTTATTATCAAGCCGCTCCCTTCAACAACAGTAAAATATCCTTCCGATGTGGATGAATTATTGAATACATCCCAGGCTTTTATGTTAATCTTGTAATCACCCGGTTCAAAGCTGCTGAACCGATAGTTTATAATACCTGATTTACCGCCTGCATCTAAATCACCGATAAAGTAATTAGAGAAGTCGATTGGATTGTCTTCATCGTCATTTAAAATACCTTCAAGCTTATGACCAACACCAGTTCCGGTTGTATTCAGTCCCGTATCATCGGATAAACGAACCAAGAGGTTGAAATCCGGATTGACAAGAAAAGAGTTCTCATAACTCATGTTGTCAAAATAAATTTCTATATTCGGTCCTTCACCATCGTTTACTGCAGTTGTATCGGTTCCTCCTACAATAATTTTATCAGTAAAACCTACACCGTCATATTGATCATTAAAAATGTAAGCAACAATTTTACCGTTCTGGTTTTCGTACGAAATATCTTTCGGTACCGTAAAGTCTGCACTAAATTCTCCATTATCAATGGAAACTCGCCCTTTAAAAATAGTACCTCCCTGCTGGGTCATGGAATAATTTATTTCCGGGAGATCAACTATCCTTTTAGAATCATATACTGAAATAATTGCTTCGCCGTTAAAATTATTTTTCAAACCATCTTCATTTCTGACAGTGCCTTTTATCGAAACGTTCCCGAGCGCACTTACCTGAACATTGGCATCTAGACTACTATAATTTACGGAATCGATTGATACAGGCATTTGTGGTGCATTCAACCTTAAAGTAGGATCGCAGAACAGATAATACTTTTCGTCATTATCCCCAGTCCTGTACTGTTTTGTTAAAAAATATGCTGTACCCACTCTAATTGGCAAATTACCAACATCACGTGTTCTAAAAAGATTTGTGTATAAAGAATCATTCAAAATAGCATTTTGTGTCGCTAATACTATTCTTGCAGCGGTAAAGCCCCCAATAATACCCGCATCTGGAAGAAACAGCATTAACTCAGTTGAACTCGTTTCTGTCGGATTATCAAATTTCCCAAAATCACATGTAGCAGCCGTTAAAAAGAAATATTTGTCATTCGCAAGCATCGGGATTGAAGTCTCTTTTTCAAACACATCTTCATGCGCCCATATGCGTGGATTACCGTGACCGATGTAATTTACTATCAAGGTACCGTTATTAATTGCATTCACAATCGCAGTGTTTACAGCAGGTTTTTTTCTTCCTAATCCAGTCATGACGGCAGGATATGCAGCAAGATAAATTTTATTTTGTATAAAATGTTTAGGAACAATATTATTGGACAGATTCTCCGATTGCCTCGTATGTAGATTACCATCAGTTCCATAAGTTGTTAATCCATCATCTGCAACTAAAGTGATTTGATTCCTCCAAAGATTTTTTTCTTCTGCGGTTTCATACTCTATAATTTTATTCACATATGACTCAGTATCCGTTTCGGACTTGACGGGTAAACGACCGACAGCTAAATCTACTTTCCGGTCATTCCCAACGATACGAGCAAAATAATCATCCGTCGAATAAGAATATAATTCGTATAGTGATTCTTCAGTTTGATATGTAGGAATAAAGTTGTTATTCTTATTTTCAATATTAAAATAATCATATGTACCGCTTCCAAGCAGCAAAACATAAAATGGCTTGATAGTCCAATTATCATAACAATACTTTAAGAAATCCCTAATTGCTGTCGGATCCATCATACCGCAGGAAAATTCGTTGAATATTTCATCAATATAAAATACAGTTGCAGAAACACTGTAAGGAGATTGATTAGAACGATAGCTGCTCAATTGTTCTGCATAATCCCCAAAGTCTTTATGAGTGATGATTATTAATTCGCTCTCCGGTTGGTAACTGCGAATATTAGAATTTGTAATCAGAGTAGGATTTATCGGAGTTTTAAAAGTCGAACCGGTTAAAGCCAAATATTTTTTTACACTACCAGAATTTTCAGCAGCTTGGAAAATGTATTCACCACCGCTTATATAAGCACTGCCGACCATTTGAACATTAGCATAATCGGAAACATCAAATACGGAAATATTACTATTCGTAAAATTAAACAGGTTGTATTCAATAACTGCAGTTGTATCCTTGGAATAAAATATAAGTGAGTCATTCATTGCCTTGAGCTGCTTGTTATATTTTATCTCTGCATAATCCATATAGGCTTTTTGATCAGCAGCAGTAGCAGTAATCGTGAATTTCAGAGTACTTCGATCATCAGGTAATGAACCTGCATAACTTGCTGTTCCTGAATGATTGATTCCAAAAACATAACCACTATTACCAAAACCGAAGAGTGTAGCGGAATAAATTAGATTGTTATTCTCTTCTACCTTTATAGGCATTGAAGAGGAGGAAACATTTGCAAATCTGAACTGATATTCTACAGTTGAATTTGAAACTATCCCACCTAACGAATTAACATAAGTTCTTGTTCTCGTTGTGCTGCTGAATTCATCTCCCCAGCATTCGCGTCCAGTCTCTCCGAGGTTTATTAGGTCTCTTTCTATTAACTTATAAGCTTGTGTACTTAGTTGAGTAAATTTGCCAGGTTGATTCAACGAAGCTTTATCGGTGATGCGTTTTCCGTTAGTTCCACCACTTGTTATCCAGTAATAATTTTGTTTAGAGAAATGGTGTTTATTACGAACAATCTCACTTGTAGACGCATCATATTCCCAAAAGTCCGTGCCTCTTCCATAAAAGCATATATAATCATTCTGATCAAATCTTCCATCTTCTTCACCGAATGCTTTTATCGCAATTTCATTCAATCCATCCGGACGAGGAGTATCTATAACCTCCGGTAATTGGTATCCCCCATTATTATAGATCTTAATCGTACGCGGATCAACTGTATTTGCATCTATACCAAATGATGACAACATTCCTCTATCAATTTTATAAATACCTTCAACGGGAGCTTCGAATCTATACCAGATCCCATCTGCTAAGAATGAAGTCGATACTTTCTGCAATTTCAGATTCTGAACAGCCCATTTTTTGGCTACATCGAAATTCACTATAACATTTTTTAGAAAATCATCCTGTATGGTTTTGGTAATTTGTTTTGGAGTACCAAAATTTATTTGAAAAACAATTCTCTTGTATAACTTAATAGTATGATTGTATGCATCAAATTGGATTGGATAAATTTCCATCGTTTGAACGGGAAGTTCACGCACAAGACCAAACTCGCCGAATTTAACTATATCTGTTTCGAAGGTTTTAAAATATCCATCACTCACCGAATAATCTAAATCCCTCTCATCTTCAACACGAATAGGTCTGGGAAAAGGAGAAATTAAACCGCTTAATGTTGAGTATTCGGCATCTATAACTTGTATAGTGTTCCCAAGTTCAGATGGAACACCTACATTAATTAACGAATGTTGAATTTCCGGATCGCCAAATTTTTGAGATTTGGAAAGGGCTCCACC
>CAZKNM010000114.1:5337-7318 GCA_964554135.1 uncultured Melioribacteraceae bacterium | reverse complement strand
GCAATACAATCCATGTTCATCATCGCTGTTATGTTTTGGATCGGTACCGGCGAATTATTTACAAAGTATCTGGCACCGTTCAATCCAAGTTCTTCACTGGCAAATAGAACGAAAATAATTGAGCGTTTTGGTTTAATATCTGCTTGTGAAAGAGCTTCGGCAATTTCGAGAACACCTGCTGAACCCGAAGCATTATCGTTTGCACCCGGGAAATATATTTCGTCGGCTTGGCTTCCAACATGATCGAGATGAGCGCCGATTACAATGTATTCATTTTTAAGCTGCGGGTCGGAACCTTCAAGCAATGCAGCGACATTTTCAGTCTCTCTCTGTTTGAAATATTTTGCGTGGACTTCTAGTTCGGCAGATATATTTAAATTAACCGATAAAGGTTTTTTGTTCGAATCGATCGCCGATTGTAATTCCTTGAGATTGTAACCGCTGTTGACGAAAAAATCTTCTGCGGCAGGCAAATCAACATGTAATTGCGGGAAAGATTCGTTCTGCTCGCCGGGTCCTGCTAAGATGCTTCCGATGGTTTTTTGCAAAGGTGCATCATTCGGTGTAGACATAAAAAGAATTCCGATTGCACCATGCTGTGCAGCAGTAAACGATTTCTCTCTTGGGTAGTTGGTACCCCAGTTCTTATCGTCAATGTTCCATCTTGGATTGTATTTGAACACCATAACGATTTTACCCTTCACATCGATATTTTCATAATCATCGTATCCAATATCCGGTCTGGAAATTCCATACCCGCAAAAAACAACAGGCGCAGTAATATGACCCGAGCCGGTAAAACCACGGCATACAAAATCATTCCCTAACTTATATTGGTTAACAATTTCATTATTACTTATTAAATTAAGTTTACAAGGACCTGTAATCTCGTTGTATTCCACCATTAATTTCTGAAAATACTCATCGCCATTAGCAGGTTTTAATCCGAGTTCTTTGAATTTGTCGGATGCCCAACCAGCGGCTTTATTGTATCCGTCACTGCCGGCTAACCTTCCTTCCAGATCTTTACTAGATAAATATTGAACTTTCTCCATTAAGTCTGTAAGCGTGATGGTTTCTAAACCGGGTGTTTGGTTGGAATTTTGTGCGTATAATAAAGTTGAAATGATAATTGAAATTAGAATAATAGTATTGATTGTTCTCATTGGATTGTTATCCCCCCGTTGTTTCTATGTTTACAGAGATATTGAATGGTCAGGTAGTTTCTTCTTTTCTGCCTCTTGTAATAATACCGACTATAAAAGCGAAGACAGCCGAACCGATTATTGACCACACGATTGGGAATTCTTGTCCTTGTATTGTGATTGTAAAAAATTCGGGCATATTAAGTTTATCTGCAATCATAGGTCCGAGCCATGCACCGATAAAACCGACAATAATCGAGACGAAACATCCTCCCAATGAATAGCCTGCCATTCTTTGTCCGATGGCGCCGCAGAAAGCAGCAATAACAAGAAAAACTAGAAATCCCCAGAATGTCATAGTATGCTTAGAATTTATTTCGAAATTATTATTCTATAAAGGTGTTTTACTAAGTAATTCAAGGAAGAAATCACTTTGTGAAATGTCGTTCAAATTTCTATAAGCATTCGTCAGATTATTAATCACTCTGCGAATAATCATTTTTGTGTTCGTTTTCAACTCAACCAGCTTTATGATAGTATCGTAAGAACCGCTGGCGAGAGATTTAATGTCTTTTTCGTGAATCAGTTTGCCATTATTAAAGCAATCAATCAAAAGAATTTCTTCGCTCAGTATAATTTTAGCAAGGAAGTGTCCGGGGAAATTGCATCCTTCAATTTTAAAACCCAGTCTATTTCCTACCAGCATTAAGAGTATAGTTAAGCTGATTGGAATGCCTTTCTTATTTTCAATTACGTAGACCAAGTTGCTGTTCATCGGATTATAATAGTCTTTTTGATCGCCGTGGAATCCTTTTTCAACAAATATAAATTCAGAG
>CAZKNM010000114.1:0-5327 GCA_964554135.1 uncultured Melioribacteraceae bacterium | reverse complement strand
AAAAGGGATTGGTTTTAGCCATTTTATTCGCATTTTCAACAAATATAAATTCGGAGAGATCGAGCTCGGTTCCAAAAGGATAACGGATACAAAATTCGTCGGTAAGTTTATTGAGCAGCTTTGTTAGTGATGGATGATAATTTATACCGGATTGGTATTGTGCAATGAGATTAATTGCATGTTCAAGCTTTACATATTCATTTGTGATGTTGAACCAACTGCTCCATTTGTTGAGAAGCCATTGCCTGCGGTTTATTTCCAAAATCGGTTTAATTAAGTTAAGCTTTTCAGGATTCAAGATGTCGGAAAATTCTTTTAAATCTTCCTCCAGAGCAGAACCGTAATTTGAAAGTTCTTTTAGTATTTCTGTCCGTACTTCCTCAGTATCATCGTCAATCAACTTAACTAAAAAGCCGAGTTGGTCTTTATCGCCCATAATTCCGTAGTATAATTTTGTTGATGATAATTTATTCGTTTAAATATAGCTCATTTTCAGCTACTTTTCTAAGCAATTAGGGTTCTTAATTAAAAATTAAATGAATTGTTTGGTTCTCAAAGCACGATTCAACTTTTTTATTCTCTTAAAAATTAGGAAGAATTTGAAAGTTTTAATTGAATAAAAAAACTGGTTCATTCCAAAATAAATGACTGACTTGTACAAATTGATGGTTTTTAAGGGGAAGTCGGCTTCTTAGGATAAAGTTATTTTAGTGCAGCAGGTCCACGCAGAAGTTTCAGAGGAAATGTTATTATGCCACTAAGCAAATCGAATACAGCTTTTACAGTAATGCCTATAAGTCTGAATGGAAGTAGCAACAGCCAAATAATCGGGTAAAGAAATAAGGCAGCAATCGCAAGCGGCCAGCATAATATCAAAAGTATTAACCAAAGAATAAAGGTGGTCATATGTCTTGTCCTTCTAACTGTTTGATGATTAGACGTATCAGCCAATTCATGGTTTTATTACGAGACGTACTTATATAATATGGCCGATAAGGATTTGAAAACCAAGCGTACTGGGAATACAATATCTTTCCCGGTCTGTTTGGAAGTTTTTATAACCTCTTTTATTTTATCGAGCCCTTTTTGATAATAATTATCGGAAAGGGCTGCCAATTGCGATGCTTGTTCTTTACGCAAGAATAGATCATTTAGAACAGCAGCATTGGTTAATTCGTAATTCACATTATCAGTAATTTTCAGCTCTATATTTTCAAAGCCGCACCCGGATAACCAATTTTCTAAATCCGGGAAAGAAGGATAACGCCTTAAGTCGAATTCATAAGTTCCTTTAAAATATTCATATAAATACCATTGTGTTACCGGATCTCTCGGGTCAAAACCTATTATTGCAACGACTCCTCTATGGGTAATTATATTTTTAATGGAACGAATGAATTTATGAGGATCAGTAAAATGATGAATTGCATTAACACAAAGCATCAAATCAAAAACATTCTTTTTTAAAGGAAGATTATTTGCGTCTGCACAAATCATCTGTGATTTCTTTGCATACCTTTTTGCTTGAGATAACATTCCAATAGAATAATCAATTCCGTATAACAAAGAATTGGAATCGGAAATTTTTTTTAGCCAATGTCCCGTTCCGCATCCAATTTCAAGAATCCTATTCGGTTTTAGGTTGTTCGCAATTTTATCAATTTCTTTTCCGATACCTTCTAACGGACTTGCGGTATATCTTTTATTGTAGGACTTAGCTAATGAATTATAATTGATGCGGTTAAATTTCATTTTTTGTTTATTGTAAGTGTCGGCGGGAACATAAGAAATTTTTTGTTATTGTAAAACCTTAATTTATTCATCATCTTCAAATTTTTAGGATGTTAATAACCATAATGATTTCTTGCTTAATATTCCTTTTTTTTATACATTATTCACGTACCTCATATTCGTTTGAAGCATTAGCTTTGTCCTAATATTAAAGTGTTTAATCAATGTCTGCTATATTGAGCGATGCAAATATTTCTGTAATTATTCCGATAAAGTTCTTTCCCAAAAATCCGTACAGGTTGTCTTCGATTATAAATGAAATTTGAAAAGGTATATTCCAACGTGAAAAGAGTTTTCGGTACTAATCCTGAAATGATATTAAAGAATCATTATTATCTAATCGATAGGAACTATCCTGTTCTTGATATTGGTGCAGGGCAAGGACGACATTCGATCTTCTTGGCAAAAAGAGGTTATGATGTTCATGCGATCGATCCTTCAAAAGCGGCTTGTGAAACGATTAAGGAAATAGCATCTTCAAAGGCTTTTCCGATAAAGGTATTTAAGAAAAGATTTGACACCTTCCAACCCAATGTAAAGAATTACTCTGCCATTCTCTTATTTGGATTGATTCAAGTTTTAAAATGGGATGAAATAAAATTTCTCGTAACAAAATTAAAAAAGTGGACACGCGAAGGGAGTCTATTGTTTATTACATGCTGGTCTGTAAACGATCCTGCTTATGTTAAGTATAGAGATGAGTGGAGGGAAATTGGTAGAAATTCTTATAAGAATTCAGACGGCGGGATTTACACGTTCCTGGAAAAAGATGAAATACTAAAGTTGTTCAAGAATTATGAAGTAATTCATCATTGGGAGGGATTAGGACCTATTCACTCTCACGGTGACGATAATTCTGAGAGACATGGAAGAGTAGAGGTTATCTTACAGAGACAATAATTGTTTATCTTATTCGATATCATTCAATTTCTATCACGCAGTTTTCAGAATCACCGTATAGCGATGGTACATATTTATCGGCTTCAGAATCATTGAGCCATACTTCTTCATCTGCTAGGTAACGAAATTGATACTCTCTTCCTCTTTCCAATTCGAGAACAATGGAAAATGAATTGTCTCTCTTCTTTTTCATTTTATGTGTTTTTGTATTCCACAGGTTAAAATCACCTACAAGAAATGCAGTCTTGAAATCTTTTCCTTGCTCTTTTGGAATTGTAAAAGTGACTTTACAATAGGGTTTGGTTTTTAGTATTGTTCTTTCGATTGCCATTTTCATTTCTCCCAACTTCTCTTGTAATATAATATTTTAGAGGATAATCCGGTAATGTATTGATGCAGGATTCATTTCTTTTTCATACTCTTCGAGTGCTTAAGTGTTTGATAATTAGGGGGTGATTTATATTTTTATAATAAAAAGGATTCCAAAGTAACTAAAAATCGCCTGTCTAAACTTAAATATCAGGGTTGAATTGAAGGTTAATTTTTTTATTTTGTAAACGCGGATACAAGAAGTGAGGACAATTATAAATCGACTTCTTACGGAATAACAAAAAATTATCGGTAATAAAGTAACTTATCAAAATTATGCAGACAGATGAACTTTTAATGATAATTAAAGCGGCGGAGTTAATTAACTCCAATGTTCGGCTCGACGAAGTTTTAAAAAACATCGTTGATGTAGCAATCAATCTTACAAAAGCCGACCGTGGTACTTTGTATTTGGTAGACAAAGACAAAAATGAATTGTGGTCTCTAGTAGCAGTAGGTACGGAAATCAAAGAAATTCGTCTTAGGATGGGAGAGGGGCTTGCTGGTTATGTAGCTCAATCCGGTGAGACTATTAATATCAAAGACGCTCGAAAAGATTCTCGTTTCAAATCCGATTTCGACCGTTCAAGCGGTTACGTCACAAGAAGTATGATTTGTTTTCCTATTAAAAATAACGATAACGAAATTGTCGGTGTTCTGCAGTTGTTAAACAGTAGGAATGGTGAATTCTCCACAAGGGACGAAAACTTTTTGAAAGCTCTCTCAATTCATTCAGCTATTGCAATTCATAATGCGTTGATGCATCAGAAACAAATATGGGCAAATGAGGAGATTAAGAAAGCATATAAAGAATTGGAATTGGCAAAACAAGAAGCGGAAAAGTTTGCTATGCTTAGGTCTCATTTTCTCTCACAAATTTCACATGAAGTGAGAACCCCTCTTAATATCATGATGGGAAGCGTTCAGTTGCTGAAATTATTGACAGGCTCTAATCAGTCCGATGACATTAACGAAGCATTTCAGATGCTGGAGAGTGGTAGCACTAGACTTACAAGGACTATAGATGAAATAGTCGAGCTGTCAGAAATTAAGTGTGGTAGTTATGAAATTCATATTGAACCGATAAACTTTGAAAAAGAAATATTATCCTCAATAGTTGAAGAATATAAAAAGCGTGCAAACGAAAAAGGAATTGATTTGATATTTAAAAAATTGTCGGTAGCCGAGAAGATAAACGGTGATAGATTTATGATCTACAAGATATTGCAGGAGATTATTGATAATGCAGTGAAATTTACAGAGAAGGGGAGTGTGACAATAAAACAATTTCTGAATGATGAAAATAAATTGAGCGTTAGTATAAAAGATACCGGAATCGGGATATCCGATGAGTATCAAGAACATATTTTCGAACCGTTTACTCAGGAAAAAACAGGTTCTACCAGAAAATATGAAGGTAATGGTCTGGCTTTGGCTTTGGTTAAGCAGTATGCCGAGTTGAATAATATCGAAATTAAGATTTATAGTGAAAAAAATGTAGGTACGGAGTTCACAGTTGTTTTTCCTTAATTTTCTTATTGAACTAGATTACTTTTGCAATTCTAAGTAACCTGTTTTTTTACTTTCCTTGGTGTATGATCAATTTAAATCGTCAAAGAAAAGGGAAATAATTTATCGGCCGGTAAGTTAAAACCAATGTTTGCTATACAAGTACTCATTAAAGTATTATTAAGTATAAATCTATAAAACAAATTTCCATTGATCTGTATACCTAAGTATTGCATTAAATTATATTTTTTCTAGAATGCATTGTTATTAATTGTTTTCAGTCTTTTACTTATATTGCAAATTATAAATTATCAAATACAGCTTTCCATATATTACACTTAACAACTAAATAGTACGCAAGGAGATGTAAGTATGCAAAAGAATTTTCTTTTGTGCCTCATTATTTGCGTTTTTTCAAACCTCATTTTGTCTGCACCACTTAAAAATGTACCTATTAACATAATTCAACCTGATGGGACGCATATACTCTGCTATGTAAGTGGAGATGAATATTATAACTGGATTCATGACAAAGATGGTTATACTATAATTCAGCATCCACGAACAGGATTTTATACATATGCAAAGCGGGAGAACGGAAAATTAACTGCAACGGAATATATTGTAGGAAGAGATGATGATATGAGATACTTGTTGGATAAGTACGTAATTGATGCTCCCCCTATAATTGAGCAGAAAACTCAAAGATTAAGAGAAGCACAATCACTTAATAAATCTAAAACAGGTACTATGGCAGC
>CAZKNM010000113.1:0-7333 GCA_964554135.1 uncultured Melioribacteraceae bacterium | reverse complement strand
ATAATTGATGCCGTACGGCAAAATGATATTCAGCGAGTAACCGCTATAATCCAAACCGAACCTAATGCAGTTAAAACTAAAGACAATCGAAATTGTACACCATTACATTACGCATCGGATAGCGGGAATATTGAAATTGTCAAATTATTTCTGGAAAACGGAGCAGATATTCTTGCAAAAGATCTTGATGGTGATACACCCCTCCATTGGGCTGCATTTGCCGGTAGAAAAGAAATTGTTGATCTTCTTTTACAGAAAGGAATCGATATTAACATAAAGAATGCAAACAATACGACTCCGATTAATTATGCAGTACAACGCGGACATTTTGATGTAGTGGAATTTCTTCTCAATAAAGGAGCCGAATTAAATACAGAAGGGGATGCCGGTGTTAGACTTTTACATCAGGCAGCGGCAGGCGGAAGTAAAAAGATAACAGAACTATTGATAGAAAAAGGTGTAGATATTCATTCCTTGAATGAACATAAAGGAAATTTACTTCTCAGCGCTTCCGAGGGAGGATTGTCCGATCTTGTAACATTTCTGATTGCACAAGGATTTGATATTTACAGTAGAGATGCAAAAGGTGAAATCCCTCTCCATTATGCTGCCCGGGGCGGGAAAAATGATTTAATCCAATTCTATATTGACAAAGGTGTTGATATTAATTCGGCCGAGGATTATGGCCGCACTCCCTTATTTATTGCAGCACAAGATGCCACTGAAGAAACAGTTAAATATCTTTTAGAGCATGGCGCTAATCCTAATTCTGTTACCCAATGGGGCACAACTCCGTTATTTCACGCACCGTTTAATAACGATAAAAGAGTTGTGAAAACTTTGATTGACTATGGCGCTGATCCTAATATTGTTAGTGATAATTCAACGCCATTTCACTATGCAGCACAAACAGGGGATGTTCAATCAATTTCAACATTTCTAGATTTGGGCGCCGATCCGAATAAAGAAGATAATTTGGGACTGCTTCCCATAAACTGGGTTGCCGTGAGAGGAAGCAAAGAAGCTGTTGAAGTTTTTTTTAATAAAGTTGACAATCTTGCTTTGGAAGATGCATTCGGTAGAACGCCTCTTCATTTTGCATCATTCGGTGGGAACAGTCAATCTATCGAATTCCTTTTATCAAAAGGATTAAATATAAATACCGCTGATGCGGACGGGCAAACGCCGTTACATTTCGCCGCTAAATCAGGAAGTGTGAATCCCATCCTAATCTTACTAGATAAAGGCGCAACTATAAACGCAGTTGATATAAATGGGCGTACTCCGCTTCATATTGCATCGATGAACGGTAGGACTGATGCCGTAACCATTTTGTTGCAAAAAGGAGCTGATGCTGGCATTCGCGATAATAATGGGAAAACGGCGGCTGAATTATCAGCAACATATTCTCATTTTATGACAAATGATGTGTTTGAAAAAAGCGGAATTACGATCAATCAATCTGCAGATACCGATTTTCAATTATCGAGGCAATTGAATGAAGGTGAAGCAATGATCTGGTATTTGGATCATTGCGGATTTGCGGTTAAAACTAAAAATCATTTTTTAATTTTTGATTACTCCCCTAGAAGCTCCAATGAACTTCCCGCTTTGAACAACGGCTATATTAATCCGACTGAAATAGTCGATCAGAATGTCTGTGTATTTGTATCTCACGCACATGGAGATCATTTTAATCCGGTTATCTATCAATGGGAGAGCGCGATTAAAAATGTCAAATATTTTTTCGGCTGGAAAGCTTCGGATAATCCCAACTATTATTATTTCGATGAACCGAGAAAAGAATTGAAAATAGGTGAACTAAAAATTTTAACGGTTAACTCGCATCATGATAATGTTCCTGAATCTGCTTATTTAATAAATGTTGACGGGTTAGTCATTTTTCACTCCGGTGATTATGTTGGAACAATGGCTGGCGGCGAAGGGGATATAAAATACTTAGCTGATAAATATGGTCATGTCGATATAGCTTTCTCATTTATGGGCGGAGATATTCTTAAAAGAGTATGTAAAATATTATCGCCCAAAATGGCTTTCCCAATGCATGCCTTCGGGATGGATTTCCTTTACAAAGGTCCCGTTGAAAAAATGAAAAGTTATAATCCTTCAATTGACGTTAAATATCAGCTTAATAAAGGGGATAGATTTTTTTATAAAGCATCAAATACCAGATAGTAATGATGTGGCAGGAGAAATTATGAAATACATAAAAGTTTCTTCCGACAGTCCGTTTGAAAATATAATCGGATTTTCAAGAGCCGTAAGAGTTGGAAATTATGTTACGGTTTCAGGGACTGCTCCAATTGATAAGAACGGAACCACTTACGGCATTGGTGATCCCGAATTGCAAATGAGGAAATGCATTGAAATAATAAGTGATGCGCTTGAAAAAGCGGGATCCGGTATAAAGGATGTGATAAAAACTCGAATTCTGCTAAAACGAATTAATGATTGGGATAAAGTTGCAAAGGTACATGCAGAATATTTCCGTGATATAAAGCCTGCGACAATTGTTTTCGAAGTATCCTCCTTTGTAAATCCGGAATGGCTTGTGGAAATTGAATGTGATGCCTATGTTAAAGATAGTCGAGTATAATTTGAGCACTAATATTTTTGTGCCGATTTATTACAGATGGCTCTTTCAATCAAGGAAATATGTCAAACTTAAATTTTCGGTGAAATTAATGAGAAGTGGAATTATTATACTCATCTATATTCTCACGATTACGATTTGCTGTTATGCTCAGTCAGACAAAAATTATGAGATGATTAAAGCATCCACTAATGTTTATCAATTCTATCAAAAAGATTTTGTCAATATGTTCGCATTTATTGGTGATGAAGGAATTGTTTTAATAGACACAGGGTTTGATGACCACGCCGACTTGATAAAAAAAGAGTTGGCGAAAATAATAGATAGAAAAATTAAATACATAATTAATACTCATTCCGATTACGACCACTTAGCCGGTAATAAGAAATTGAGAGAAGGAGCAGTTGTAATTGCTCATGAAAATTACACAAACGATCTCATCGAGTATGCAAAACCAGGTCACCCAAATCCTTTTGATAGGAGTCTATTTACCGGGGCAATGCCCGATATAACGTTTGAAGAGGAAATGGAAATTCACTTCGGTGGTGAAATAATAAGTATCTTTTCTGCAATCGGTGGACACACTACAAGCGATATAGTTGTTTATATGGAAAATGAAAACATTGCTTTCATCGGCGATATATTTTTTACGGATTCCTTTCCTGATGTAAAAGATCAAGAAGGGGTATCGATCGATAACCTGCTGAACGATATAGATATAATTTTGAATGAGTTGCCGGAGGATGTTGTAATTTATGTTGGTCACGGTGAAGCAACAAACATTGAGATGATGAAACGGTATAAGGAAATGATAGAAAAAACGACAACTATTGTTAAAACCGAAATTGGGAGAGGACGGACTTTGGAAGAAATGCAAAGAGAAAATATCCTCAAAGATTGGATTGGCTGGAGTCAAACAGTATTTGATGAACTTGATTGTAATAAATGGATTGAAACGATATATAATAATTACAAAGAGAGATAACAAATTGAAAACATCGCAAGACCCTAATATTTGTTTCATGAAGTACTATACGTTAATAGGAATGATTTTACTTATTGTAGGATGCTCACCATTTATCAATAAGCATCTTAAGAATTTTGATATTGAGATTAAAAAAGGAGAGGTGGCTGAAAAAGCAGGAGATTATAATGAAGCAATTGCCCACTACAGCGAAGCGTTGAAAGTCATTCCCACACATCCGCCAACGGTTTATAACATAGCGCGTCTTAATGCTTTATCGGGTAACGATGAGTATGCAATTAACTATTTAATGAATTCGATTTCATTGGGATATGGCTTAGCTGCAGTTAACGACACTGCCTTTGTCTCGCTTAAAGATACAATTAGGTTCAGCAAAGTATTGTCGAAAATTGATGAGATGAAAAAAACAATACATAAAAGTGAGCTCGGATTTACCTATGATGAAAAAGACCTGGCACCGGAAAGTGTGGCTTACGACCCGGTGGAAGAAGCATTTTACCTTGGCAGCCTTTACAAATGCAAAATTGTAAGAATCGATAAAGAGGGGAACGCAACCGATTTCATAACCGAGAAACAAAACGGGCTTAGAATGGTTATTGGAATTAAAGTTGATGCAGAACGTAGAGTTTTATGGACCTGCAATGCAGTGGGAAGAGGATTCCCTCCCGGTATTGAAGAGAAAGAAACCGGTTGGACCGCTCTTTTCAAATTTGATTTGACTACCGGAAAATTAATCAACAAATATATCCTTCATGAAGAAGGTGTCATGCATCAGTTTAATGATCTGACAATTACCAAAAGCGGAGATGTTTATACAACGAATTATTTAGAGGGGGCAATCTATAGAGTATTAAACGATAAAGATGAGCTTGAGCTTTTCTATAAATCTGAAGAATTAATCTCTCCAAATGGAATCACTTTCTCGGATAATGAAAACACAATCTTTGTTTCCGGCTGGAAAACTTTCTTATATAAAATTGATTTTAATACTCGAAAGCTTTCTCTTGTGGAACATCCCGATTCTTTTTCTACATACGGTATTGACGGAATCTATTATTATAAAAACAGTCTGCTGGCTGTTCAAGACGGATTGATGATAATAGCCCGTTATTATTTAAATGAAGATGGGAGTGAAATTGAGAGAAGAGAAATCATCGAAGCCAACAATCCGGTTTTAGATGTCCCGACAACCGGTGTATTGGTTGACGATCAATTGTATTATGTGGCGAATTGTCCGTCGTTTCACTTCCATGAAGATGGATCACTTGTTCCTGATGAATTAAATGATGTAACGATATTGAAAACAAAATTATAGACGTGGTTATAAGAGTAATTTCATATAAAGAAATTAGTATAATGTAAGGGGGAAGCATCATGTTGAAAATTTTCATGCTTGTGTTTGTCATTATTTCAATGGGAATTTGTGAAAGTTATAATGCACAAGTTGATAGAGAAAAACTTCAAGGGCCTTACCTCGGACAAAAACCACCGGGCATGACACCGGAAATTTTTGCTCCTGGATTTATTTCAAAATCCGATTCACAAGAATTCGCCGGCACCTTTTCACCGGATGGGAAAGAGTTTTTCTTTACTAGACGACCGGCATTCGAAAATGCTCAAGGGCAAAGGATATGGTATACTAAGGAAGAGAACGGCGTATGGACAGAACCTGCTTTAGCGCCTTTTTCTTATGATTGTTTCGAATTAGAACCGTACATTTCCCCCGACGGACAAAGATTATATTATGGTACTTCGAGACCGCTTCCAGGGCAAATAAACTTAAATAACATGCCGGCTACATGGGTAGTATCAAAGACTGAAACAGGCTGGGGCACACCCGAATTTTTTGCTCCTTTAATGATGTTCACCGGGGAAACTCTCAACAGGGAATTATATTTTACAGATCTTTCAATTGGCGGTTTTATTGCCGTAAAAAAATGGAACGGCACTGAATACGGATCTTCGGAGAAAATGTATGAGAATATTAATTACATAGAAAGTCCAGCTCATCCTTGCATATCTCCCGATGGAAGTTATCTTTTATACGATGGTGAGAATAGGGATATTCGTGAACTCTACATTAGTTTTAAAAAGGCAGACGATACATGGACTAAAGGTTCAAAGTTAGGCAAAGATGTAAATAGCGGTTATGGTGAAATGTGTGCAAATATATCTCCTGACGGTAAATATCTTTTTTTTGAAAGTAGAAGAGCGGGCAGCATGGATATATTTTGGGTTTCTATAAAAATTATTGATGAATTGTGACAAAGAAAATATTGCAAGGAATATTAACGATGAAAAAATCGTATTGCCTTAAAAATTAAGGAGAACCAACATGAAGAAGGCACTTTATTATTTAATTCTTTTTTTTGGCATAGTTGCAGCATCCAATTGGGCATGTAACTCCGGTATTAATGATACTGGAAGTGATCAGCTGGAAATACCTGCGGATGAAGAATTACCTCTTGAATGGGTTAACATACCTTCTGGTGATTTTACTTATGGCAGTAACGGAGTGAACACCAACATCAATTACGATTATCAAATAATGAAATATTAAGTAACCAACGAAGAGTATGCTGCGTATTTGAACAGTGCTCTTTCACAAAGTAAAATAACGGTAGCAAACGGCAGTGTGAGAGGGTATTATAATGGCGATGATAATTGGAACGCAGGGGAATATGAATATTATAATCTGGATGGCGACATAACGGGTTATAATCTTAGGAAGATTACTTGGGATGGAAATCAATTCGGCATAGAGAGCGGATATGAACACCACCCTGTATTTTTTGTAACCTGGTTCGGCGCAAATGCATTTGCAAAACATTACGGGTACAAATTGCCTTCGCAACAAGAATGGGAAAAGGCGACTCGCGGGAATACAGGCTACAAATTTCCTTGGGGAAATAGTATCAGCGGTGAAAATGCAAATTATTGGGATAGTGGTGATCCGTATGACAATGGGACAACACCTATAGGTTATTATAGCGGGGAAAATCATAATGGTTATCAAACACAAGATAGTCCTAGTCCTTTCGGTGTTTACGATATGGCAGGTAATGTGTGGGAATGGACGGATAGTTTTTTTAGTGGTACTTCAAACCATCGGGTAGCACGCGGTGGAAGTTTTGGCAGCTATCTTATTTACATTTATTGTTATGAACGCCACCATTACCCGTCTAATTCTACCGATGTTAATATCGGTTTTCGTTGTGTGAAGCTAAACTGATTATTTGATCTCAGTAATTTCAACTTAGGTTGTCGTTTAAAGATTATCAGCGCGTTGAAATTTAATAAACGTGACAATAAAATTACATGTTGATTGAGTTCTAGTTAAAAATGGAGTGTCCAAAATGAAAAAGTTATATCTTGTTTTTTGTTTACTCTTTTTATTGGCAGCAAATATTTTTCCGCAGAGTGGAAACTCAGATTCTGCATTCAAAACAGAAACTGGTTACATTAATGTGGAGGGGGGTAAACTCTATTATGAAGTAGCCGGCGAAGGTGAATGGATTGTTTTATTGCACGATGGAATTTTACACCGCGTAGTTTGGGACGAGCAATTCCTGGTTCTGGCGAAGCATTACAAGGTTGTTCGATACGACCGTCGTGGTTTTAGTAAATCATCAGCTCCTGAAGCGCCATTCTCACATATAGATGATTTGAATCAACTCTTCACTCAATTAAATATTGATAATGCGATCATATTCGGTATGTCGGCCGGCGGAGGG
>CAZKNM010000112.1:3464-7377 GCA_964554135.1 uncultured Melioribacteraceae bacterium | reverse complement strand
GCTACCCCAGGTTACGAACTAAGAATAACAGATGGTAACACCGTTGTTCTAATTCTAAGAGACACAACCCCTATTGGGAAGGTTATAAGTACAGGCGTTATTTCCAAAGGATGGACATTACTTCACTTCTTTGGAAATAAACTCCGTTATTTTGTGCAACGATATTGTTAATAAACTCCCCACGGCTTTCCATGGTGAATCTCATCGCACCGGAATTTTTAGATGAATTTCTATTACCGATAAATGTATTGTTGATGATGCTTACAAAAAATTTATCTTTCGGCGGAATCGGATCGAGCGGTGCATCATAACGATGTTCCTGACCTCCCACAAATAATGCTCCGGCATCATCACTGGCTTCGTTATCAACAAAAATATTCTTTTCAATTTTTGACGAGGACCATAACGCAACAAAAACTCCACCCGCATCGTTGCTTGCTTTAGCTTCATTACTTAAAATAATATTACCGGTAATTTCAGCATTACACCATTTGAAGATAGAAATTGCCCCACCATCGCTGCTACGCATTGGATCATCTAAACCAGCTGTATTATTAAAGAATAGATTATTACGAATTATCGGTTTGCAATGATCGTTGCAAGCAAGTCCCGCACCGCGACCATTCTCGGTTTTATTCCCGGCAAAAATATTATTTTCAATTATTGGACTAGCGCCGTCTTCAAAATAAACTGCTCCCCCATCGTTAGCCGTTTCGTGCCAGTATTTGGGATTCCACGGAACCGGTTTTAATGTAATGTTCTTTGTAAATGTATTATTTGAAATGATAGGAGAAGAAGATCTAAAATAAACCGCTCCGCCGAGACCACGATATTTTCCTTCCGTAATCGTGAATCCGTCAATAATTGCCGTTACATGGGTTCCGCTGCCGTTGAATCCGTCAATCGTTAAATTATCTGCAGCAATTATTACTCTGCCATTACCTTCAGCGGCAATTTCGGTTCTATTTTTATATATGTCTCGTTTCCATTCAGCAGAATCATACCCGCCGAATAAACTTACCCCATCTTTGAGCTGAATATTATTTTCAGTGTAACGACCACACGCAACTAGAATTGCTGTAAGTTCACCATCGTTAGAGACTGAAACTGCTTTTTTGATGGAAGCATACGGTAATTCTTTCGTTCCGTTTCCTCTAACATCATCAGCTGAACTCAAAACATAAATTACCTTGTTATATTTTGATTCATCAATTTTTATTGTTCTGGGGGAAATATCTTCTTTTACTATTGCTCTATTTTCAGAAATTGATTTAGTGCAGCCTGCCAAAAGAATTCCTGCAATAAAAGTAATAGATAAAATTAAATGTAAGTATTTTGCATTACTGATCTTCATATACATTCCTATATTTTCATTTATTAAATTGGATCTATTTCGATTTGTCTTTCTAATTCAACAATTAATTCTTCGGCAATTTTGGGGAACTGATTTATAATATTATTTTCCTCAAAAGGATCTTCTTTTAAATTGTAAAGTTCATTTTCGCCTTTATCTAATGTGTTGCCGAGATGGATTAACTTCCAATCACCGTCTCTGACCGCAAAGACTTTATCCGTCCGCCAATAAAGAATTCTTTTAGGCATCTTTCCCCCGCTCAAACAATGAAGAAAAGATGTGCCTTCAATATTGACATCATCACTTATTTTTTCGTCCAACAGTTTTGCAATAGTGGGATAGATATCTTCTACGGTAACAACATCTTCTATCTTTGCAGGTTTGAATTTATTCTTCCAGTAAATAAGAGCAGGGACTTTTATTCCCCCTTGGTAAAGTTCGGTCTTCCAACCGTTTAACGGTGTATTATCTCCCAAGACATCGGCAGGCGGAAATTTATTACCATAATAATTTGGACCCGACTTCCAGTTTTTCTGCGCGCCGTTATCGCTCATATAGATGATAACTGTATTATCAGTCAAATTATTTTTATTAAGCGTCTCTATGATTTGCCCCATCGAATCATCCATGTGTGTCATTGCTGCCGCGAAAAGTTTTCTTGAATCATTTTCAATATCAGGGTACATATCAAGCCATTTTTGTTCTTCCTGCAGCGGGATGTGAGGGACACTGTAAGGGACATATAAGAAAAACGGTTCCTTTTTATCACGTATGTCTGTTATGAAATTTATAGCTTCATTAGTAATTAAATCCGTCGCATGCCCTTCTTCATCAATTAACTGATCGTTTCGATGCCATGATTTCTCACCGCTTTTATATAGATGAGTATACGGATCTATTTGCCCGTGAAAATATCCATATGAATAATCAAAACCGTATTGAAGAGGACCGTCTTCCTTTCTCAATCCAAGATGCCACTTACCTGTAATAGCAGTATTGTAACCTTTGCTCCTCAGGAAATCAGGCAATGTCACAGTCTCTTTAGGAATTGCAGATTCGCTTCCACCTGAGATAGGACCTAATATACCAAACCGACTTGGGTGCCTGCCAGTTAACAATGCGGCACGAGTGGGTGAACAAACAGGGCTGACAAGGAAATTGTTTAACTCAACTCCTTCTTTAACTAGTTTATCGATGTTGGGAGTCTTTATCTTCGAACCGTGATAATTGACATCGTTCCAACCGGTATCATCCGATACGATTACTAAAATATTTGGTCTTTCAGTAATTTTTTCGGAGCAAGCAATTAAGTTCATAATAGCAGGAGCTACTGTGAGCCCCGCTATTCCTTTGATCGAATATTCTAAAAACTTTCTTCTATGCATTATTTATCTTCATTATTTATGAATTGCATTGAATATAATTTTGTACCTCTCATTCTGAAAATTAATTTGACCGTTTTGCCTTGAAGCTTTGAAACATCTTTGGTAGTAATTACTTTATCTGCAAAAGCTTCCAAGTTTTCCAAATTTTCTTTTGCCAGCTTGTCCATCTCTTCACGGTTCTGCATCCACTCCACTTCTGTGTCTACAAAATCACCGTTGATATAAACACAGTCGTCAACTGTGTAACCTTCAATAGGATTATCATTCTCGTCAAGAATTCCAACTTGAGTATAACCGGCTGCATCTGTATCAATATTCAGGACTAGTCTATTGCCTTCAAACACGAATGGTTTTGTAATTACATAAGCTTCTTTATCGTAAGGTGAATCGATAGAAATAAAGCCGTCTATCCTTTGAACCAATCTGAATATGGCGCGTTTGTCATCAAATTTTTGATAAGCGGAATGATAATGTGGCTCACCAAAATAGTATTGCCAGATTTCATTTCCCCTTTTTACCATACCTTGCGCGATGTAAGCAGTTTTCATATCAAGCCCACCGTGGTTGCCGATTCCAATATAAGCCGGGCGGTAATATCTTTTCCAATTTAAGCCGTCTCTACTTACGGCAATTTGTGTTTCGATGGGACCTTCGCCGCGCAGTCTTTCCGGATTCATTAATTCCTGACGTGTTACGGGACCATCGGCTTCATAATGAAAGAAGACAATAGGAAAAGCAATGTATGTGTCCGGCGCCCAGGGATATTTAATTGCTTTTGTTATGTAGATATCCGATCCGACAGGATCTTCAATATCGGGTTGGAACCTAACCGGAAATTCCAATCCCCAATCGCCCGGGGTTAATGGTCCGTTATCCAACCACCAAGGAAGCGGTTCTCTGATTCGTTCCTTTTTATCTATATTCCTGTAATCACTCTGACTTAACGGTTTATATTTTATAGGTGTAAAAAGATTATTAGTTTTTGTTACAACCGATGCTCGTTCCGTTACCAGACCCGGTGAATGGTGAATACCTGTTCTGTGGTAGGAGATATATTCCTGTTGCTGATCATCATAAAAAGTGCATGACTGCGTTCCGTTTCTAAAAGGTATTAAAGCGGTCTTCCATCTCTTCCAATTATATCCGTCTGCGGATGTGTAAAGATACGTACCAC
>CAZKNM010000112.1:0-3433 GCA_964554135.1 uncultured Melioribacteraceae bacterium | reverse complement strand
TCATTTTTTCTCCCCTTTACCGTTAGGATCGATGAACGGATTGCCCAATCCTCCAACCGGCGCTTTGATCACAAAATTTGCTTTACCTTTAAATTCTTTACTGATATCCGGCGTTTCGAAATGAATTCCGTCTTTAGATACAAAAATTTGCAGATAATCGTTTTGGGCCGAATTATAGATTCTAATTAATCCGTCTTCATCTTCAACTACCGTTAAATGTTTTCTGAAAGTACCTATTATATTAGTAAGAACAATTTCTTCCTTACTTGGAGGATTAACAACAAACTTAATATCTTTCTTTATTTCCTTAGGAACTTCAACTAAATCCTTCCGCCCAATTGAATCGGCAATGTTTCTTTCTCAAATAACAATGGCGGTCCGGCAATTAATTCTTCACTATAAGTTATCGCAAAACTTGCAGGTGGAGAGAATTTCGCCTTATAGACAATACCTTCGGAAAATCTTAACTCGTCAATCTTACCTTGTAACGAGCTTTCCCATTTTGCATTCTTACCTAAACACATGTAATCTTCATCGCCGGCCGGGAGAGCTTCAATCTCTTGAACAACTTCATAAATTATTTTGCCATCTACAAAATGTGTAATCGCATTTTTATCTGAATTATAAGAAAACACTAGGTGCTGCCACTGATTTTGATGTAGTTCAGTATTAATTGAAACTTCAGAATTAGTAGGTTGGTTGACTAAGATAAATTTCGATTTGTCTTTACTTAATCTGAGTTGAGTAATTATATTATTTTCACCTCGAGGCCCTGAACCAATTTCGAAAACAACGCCGTCATTTTTAGTTTCTCTGGTAGGCATAAACCAGAATTCTATCGTCCAGTCAAAATCACCCAGATTTAGTTTTGTCTCCGTTGGTTTACGAAAACCGATTTCCTTCCTCAAATGGCTTTCACCGCTAGTCATCAAAGCGCAAAATCTATCATTGTACCAGGTTAACGGTTCAACAGTTCTTCCTTTGGTGATGGGTACTTTTGCTAATCCAAATTCAGCTTCCCCGCTAGGGACTTGAATTCTTTCCTGTTCAGTTGCATCAAGAGCATTACCGTATTTACCATCAACTATTTGGCCGCCTAAACCGAGTACCAGCGGGAAATTATTTTCGGATTGATCCTCTAAAACCATACTGGGATATAATCCGACTTGTTCGTCAAAAAGCCATAAGGCAATTGTCTTATTCTTACCATTATCTTTTTGTTGAGCAAAAGTATAACTAAAAATCATTATAAAAAAAATAATGCAGTATTTTGTTCTAAACATTATCAGTCTCCGAAAATTTATTTTGTCTCAAATTGCATTGCATAAAGTTTTGAACCGCGCATCCTGAAAATTAACTTCACAACTCTACCTTCCAATTCATTTACATCTTTTCCCTTATTCAACCATTCAACTTCTGTATCAACAAAATCACCATTGATATAAATACACTCATCAACTGAAAATCCATCTATATCGTTTCCGTTTTCATCAAGAAATCCTACTTGTGCATACCCGGCGGCATCGGTATCAATGTTTAGTGATAGCCTGTTGCCTTTAAATTTTATCGGTTTGGTTACTACATATACTTCTTTATCGTAAGGAGAATCGAGAGAGATAAAACCATCTAGTCTTTGTACCAATCTTATAACGGAACGTTTATCTTCATATTTTTTCCATGGAGAGTGGTAATGCGGTTCACAGAAAACATACTGCCAAATTTCATTTCCTCTTTTAATCATTCCTTGCGCTGTGTATGCCGTTTTAAAATCAATACCTTCATGTTCGCCAATTCCAACATAAGCGGGACGCGGATAACGTTTCCAATCTGTTCCGTTTCTGCTGACCGATACTTGTGTTTCGAGCGGGCCGGACCCCCTCTCTCTTTTAGGATCCATTAAAATCAATCTTGTTACCGGCAGAGATTCCTCGTAATGGAAATAAATTATCGGGAATGCAAAATATGTGTCCGGCGCCCATGGATACTTAATAGCTTTCGGCACATAAATATCTGTTTCCGGCGGATCGTAATTATCTATGGGTGAAAATATCCACGGGTATTCAAGCGCAAACCCGCCGGGTGTTAAAGGTCCGTTGTCAAGATACCAAGGAATTAAATCAGCCACTCTCTTGCCTTCGGCCCGTTTATAATCTTCTTCGACCGATAAGGGAGTGAATGGCCATGGTGTAAGCAAATCCTTTGTTTCGGTCATCACAAAGTCTCGTTCCGTTGCGCCTAACATTGTACTACCGAAATCGGAACGATGAAAAGCTGTGTAAACTTGTTTTTGATCGTCATAAAAAATATTACATTGTGAACCTGACCTAAACGGTAGTACAGGCTGTTTGTACCTTGTAAATTCAAGTCCGTCTTCTGAATAGAAAAGAGATACCGACCTTCTGTGATAATCACTTACATATTTGTAACGTTCTTCTTTCGGCGAATTAGGATCTATAAAAACCATTCCCATACCTACGGAAGAATGCAACACCACATTATTGTGATCTTTAAAATTGCCGTTTTTTAATACCGGTGCTTTAAAGTTTATTCCGTCGTTTGATATCCACACAGCCAGGAAATCTTTTTCCACAGTAGTATAAAGTCGAATATTTCCATCATCGTCTTCCAACACATTTAAATGTTTTCTAAACATCCCTTTTATGTTCGTCATTACTATTTCGGCTTTCTTAGGTGGATTAACGACAAACTTGGCATCATTTACATCGGCAAGCAGTGCGTCATCAATAAAAAGATGTTTCCTTGTACTTATATCGTAATATTCCTTGTCTATGGAATTATTGTCAAAAAGTAATTCCGGACCCTTTACCATTTCAACACTCTGACTTTGAGAATATAGAAAAGAAAAACTTGGAGGCGGGATAAATTCATTGTTATATATAAGTCCTTGCGAAAATCGCAATTCATCAATTTTACCTTGAAGAGGATTACCCCATGTGCCGTTACGTCCTATCGACATATAATCTTCATCACCTTCTTGAAGAGATTTTAGTTTGACTGATTGGGGTAAAAGTTGAAGTTTACCGTCAACAAAATGTTTTATTTGATTTGAAGCTGCACTATACACAAATGCTAGGTGATGCCATGCATTGAATGATAATTTTGTTGGAATTTCTAATTCAGTTGCCGTCGGTTGATTTAAGAGAATAAAAGATTTTTGATCCGGACTAAGTGATAACTTTGTTATAAAATTATTTTCAGCTCTCGGTCCTGTACCAATTTCAAAAACCACACCTTCTTCATCAGTTTGTCTCGATGGGAAAAACCAAAATTCCACGGTCCAGTCAAAGTCCCCAATGTTGAGTTTCGTTTTTGTAGCTTGAGCAAATCCTACTTCTTTTCTCAAATGAGATTCCCCGCTCGTCATCAAAGCGGCAAACTTGGCGTTGAACCATGTCATTGGTTCCACTGTTCT
>CAZKNM010000111.1:0-7847 GCA_964554135.1 uncultured Melioribacteraceae bacterium | reverse complement strand
CGGCAGGTCCCTTCGATTTATTCAGCACCCTAAACTGGATCCCGGTCCTATCGGCGATCAATCCCATAACTCCTCCCAACGCATCTATCTCATGAACGAGGTGTCCTTTAGCGCTTCCACCAATGGCGGGATTACATGACATTCTCCCGATAGCATTAACATCCATTGTGATCATTGCTACAGAACAGTCCATCTTTGCTGCAGCTACTGCAGCTTCTATACCGGCATGACCACCGCCCACCACAATAACATCATATTGTCTCATTTTCAACCTTACCGTTTCACGTGAAACAAATTAAAAATCAACATTTCTGCTTCGTTCATATTTATCTTGGAAAATTGAGTGCACGTCCCACCCACTAAACATCTAAAAAATATATCAAAGTTTCACGTGGAACCGTTATTTCCCTATACAGAACTTCTTAAAAATATTATTTAAAATATCTTCGGTTGTTATCTTACCGATAATTTCCCCCAATGAACCTTCCGCATTACGAAGGTCAATTGAAACAAACTCTCCGGTTAATGCTTTTGAAATTGACTCGCCTGCATTCAACAAACTTTCTTTCGCTTTTTTCAATGCGTCGTAATGTCTCAAGCTAGACACTATTGCTGTCTTTTCCGTATAACTATACGATCCAACAGCTCGCTTTTTCATAATATCAAATAAATTTTCCATTCCCTGACCGGTCAAAGCTGATACTTCTACATCAGCATTAAACGTACCGTCTTTCTTCAAATCAATCTTGTTTAATACCTTCACAATTCTTTCGTCTGCAGTTAATTCCAAAAGTTGGTTATAAAGATCAATTGCAAATCCTGTTTCAACATCATTTATAAACAAAACCATGTCCGCTTCTTTAACGGCTTTGCGGCTTCTATATACCCCTTCTTTTTCTATTGTATCGCTCGTTATTCTGATACCCGCAGTATCGAACAATCGAAATAAAATACCATCAATGGAAACTTCCTCACGAATCACATCTCGTGTTGTTCCGTGAATTTCACTTACAATCGCCCTGGATTCCTTCAAGATATAATTCAATAAGGATGACTTTCCTACGTTTGTTTTGCCGACTAATGCCACATTTACTCCATCACGCAATACTCTTCCGAATGAATATGTCTTAAGTAAATTATCTATTTCTTCTACACTGTTGTTAATGTTCTTTCGGATGTCTTCGGTTGGCATAAACTCCAAATCTTCTTCCGCAAAATCTAATTCTAGTTCAACCAGCGAGGAAGTGTTTATCAACATCTCTCTTAAGGAATTTACTTTCTTTGACAGAATTCCATCAAGCTGATTTCTAGCACCTCGTAGCGACGCTTCCGTTCTCGCTGTAATAACATCTGCAACTGCTTCTGCCTGAGCAAGATCCAGTCTTCCATTTAGAAATGCTCTTTTCGTAAACTCACCAGGCTCGGCAAGTCTGACTTCGTTTTCCAATAAAAGTTCAATCACTTTCTGGGCTATAAGTGAACCTCCGTGAGTGCTTATCTCGATTGAATTTTCACCGGTGTATGAATTCGGTTCTTTAAATACCGATACAAGAACATCATCAATTATTTCTCCATCGTAATAAATTATTTTTCCATAATGGATTGTGTGACTTTCCGAATTAATTAATTTTTTCTTTCCAACAAAAATTTTATCTACAACTTCAATGCTTTGGGAACCACTAACTCTAATAACAGAAATGGCGCCGACGCCTGCTGGTGTTGCTAATGCAGTTATTGTATCTTCATTAAAGGACATTATTTTTTTCTGGTTAATTATATAATTGAGAAAGCGAATTGTAAAATTATACAAAACAGAATGGAATGTAAACGAATCAACTATTATATCGGCTTAGAAGGAAGGTGTTTATTCAAACGCCATAATAAGTCAATGAGAATTCACTATATTTGTTTTAAGTTTATACTGTTTATTATTGTTGTTTTCTAAAGTGTAAATATTCCTTTATTGATTCTATGCGCGAGTTTGCATATTCACTTAAGTTCTCATTCTCTAAGTTTGTTCCCCGCAAATATTTTTCATAGTACATCAACGGTATTGTTTTATCCTCATAGTATTTA
Source organism: uncultured Melioribacteraceae bacterium (assembly GCA_964554135.1). Classification (GTDB taxonomy): domain Bacteria; phylum Bacteroidota; class Ignavibacteria; order Ignavibacteriales; family Melioribacteraceae; genus CAZKNM01. Next base: position 5,771 of record CAZKNM010000111.1, on the reverse strand, counting down.
TCATAAAGAACCACTAATTGAAATACAATATTGGTATTACACTTATCATGCTCATACGCTTTGCGGTATGCTTTTATTGCTTCTTCAAACGCACCGATTAATTCATAATCATTTCCAAGATGCGAGTACGCTTCTGTAATATAGCCTGGTATCATTTTCTCAATCGCACGACTGATCATCTCGATAGAGCTCGTATATTTCTTAATTTCCTTATATAATAGCCCCATATAGAAATATGAAAGCGCGTCGCCGTCATCAAGTCTCACGGCCGATGAAAATGCTTCTATTGCTTTTTGTATTTTTTCAATATCCGTCTAATAATCTTTGTGGTTCGGATCGGTTGCAACCATATAATAACACAAACCCAGCCGCTGAAACTGCGCCGCTGTTGTATCTCCCTCTTCAATAAGTCTTTCATACTGAAGCCGGGCGGCTTGGTATCGCTTCAATTTGAATAATATTTCAGCAGCCAACCTATTCAAATGAATATTCATTCCGTTCTCACTCAATCCTTCCTGAACAACATAAAATGCGTTTTCATAATCCTCTCTTTTAACCAAAAGGTTTCCCAACTGAATCGGAACCGTTGCGTCATATTCATTTAATTTTTGAGCGCGCCTGTACAGCTCTATTGCCCTTCCCTCTTCACCAAACTTATAATTACAAAAAGCAAGTTGTTTGAAGATGTAACTATTTGTTGAATCGTTTTTCATAAGTTCGAAAAAAATTTCTGACACCTTTTTATAAGAAGCTCCGTTCATGTAAGCATTTCCAAGAGCCATCAAAATATTTGCGTCTTCCCTGTTTAACTCATACGCCTGCTCAAAAAACATCACTGCATAATTACTGGCACCCAAAAATTCATAATTTCTTCCCAACGCCAGTAATAATGGAATATCGAATTTTTCAGATTCATACGCCTTATACAATACACCTCTTGCTTTTTCATATTGAAAGAGTTGTTGGTACACCAACCCGAGATTATACAGAATCTTATAATCTGTGGAGTCGGAATCTAGAAGTTTATTCAAAACGGAAGCTGCTTCCTTATAATCCCCATTTAACATAGCCTGCTTTGCATCATTGAAAGAAATCTCCTCCTGGGCTCTGGAAAAGTCACAATAGAAAAAAATTAAAGAAAGAAAAATCCCCGCAAATATCGCTCTGTTCATATTTCACCCCATATAATATCGTACAAAGAAATAGATGTCACTTTCGGTAAAATGTTGCCGATTGTAAAAATTTTCTTATAAGAAGGTTTTGAATAATATTAAATAGAAACTTTTTGTAATATTACTTTGTATTTACAGGCAAGGTAATTGAGAATTAAATAACCAACGATTTCGAACTAGAAATCGTCTAAAACGAGGTCGAATATTATGAACTTTAACTTTAATAAACTCACTGTTAAAGCTCAGGAAATGGTCCAAAATGCGATTGAGATAGCACAGAATTACAACAACCAAGTTGTTGAGCCCGAACATTTACTCGCAGCGTTGATTCAAGATCCTTCTAATGTTGCCGTCTCAATATTACAAAAAGCCGGCGTGGGTATCGACACGATAAAAATAAAAGTGATTGAACTATTGGAGAATCTACCTAAAGTATCCGGCGCCGGGATAGGCAACCAACAATTATCGACAAACACGGCAAAGTTATTCGACAACTCGGCGAATGAAGCTAAAAACCTCAAAGACGAATACATATCAACCGAACATATCCTTATCGCTTTGGCAGAAGACAGGGGAAGTGTAAGCAAACTTTTAAAAGAGAACGGTGTTTCGAAAAATATTATTCTCTCGGCACTAAAGGACATTCGAGGAACACAGCGGGTGATATCTCAAAATCCCGAGGATACTTACCAATCGCTAAAGAAATACGGACGCGATCTGAACGAACTCGCACGTACAAACAAACTCGATCCCGTAATCGGAAGAGATGATGAAATCAGGCGTGTACTCCAAGTCCTTTCACGAAGAACAAAAAACAATCCTGTGTTGATCGGAGAACCTGGTGTCGGTAAAACCGCTATCGCAGAAGGTATCGCACATCGAATCGTTTCGGGCGATATCCCCGAAAATTTAAAATCCAAAACTATTATTGCGCTTGATATGGGAGCTCTTGTTGCAGGCACACAATTCCGCGGGCAGTTCGAAGAAAGGATGAAAGCGGTCGTAAAAGAAGTAACCGAATCACAAGGTGAAATTATTTTATTCATAGATGAGCTTCATCAATTGGTTGGCGCAGGCAGAACCGAAGGTGCGATGGATGCTGCAAATATTTTAAAACCTGCCCTTTCACGCGGTGAGCTTCATGCAATCGGTGCCACAACACTAAACGAATACAAAAAGTATATCGAAAAAGATGCCGCTCTCGAGAGACGCTTTCAACCCGTTCTGGTCTCCGAGCCGAGTGAAGAAGATGCAATCTCAATTCTACGCGGTCTTAAGGAACGCTACGAAGTTCATCATGGGGTTCGAATTACCGATGGCGCCATTGTTGCAGCCGTACAACTTTCCAACAGATACATTACCGATCGTTTCCTCCCCGATAAAGCAATCGATCTTATAGATGAAGCCGCTTCTAAATTAAGAATAGAAATCGATTCGATGCCGGAAGAATTAGATGCTCTGGAAAGAAAAATTAAACAGCTTGAAATAGAAAAAGAAGCTTTGAAACGGGAGAAAGATACCGACTCGAAAAAACGTCTTGAAGAAATAAAAAAAGAATTGAGCGGACTTGAGGAAGAACGCAACCGGCTGAAAAGTCATTGGCAACTTGAAAAGGATAAAATTCAAAAAATCCGCACAATGAAAAGCGATATCGAGAAGGCAAGGGGAGAAGCCGAAAGATATGAACGGGAAGGGAATTACGGAAAGGTCGCAGAACTGCGTTACGGCGTAATTAGCGAAATTGAAAAGAATCTCAAAAAAGAAACCGAGGAGCTTGCAAAAATTCAAAAAGACAGCAAAATGCTTAAAGAAGAAGTCGATGCCGAAGATGTTGCGGAAGTCGTTTCAAAATGGACAGGAATTCCTGTAAGCAAAATGCTTGAGAGCGAGAAATCCAAATTATTGCGGATGGAAGAAGAAATGCACAAACGTGTGATCGGTCAGGACGATGCTGTAGCCGCAGTCTCAAATGCAATTCGACGCTCACGTGCCGGATTGCAGGACATAAACCGCCCGATCGGTTCATTTATCTTTATCGGAACAACCGGTGTTGGAAAAACAGAGCTTGCACGTGCTCTCGCAGAATTCCTTTTCAACGATGAAAAGGCAATGATACGAATTGATATGTCCGAATACATGGAAAAGTTCTCCGTCTCACGTTTAATCGGTGCTCCTCCCGGTTATGTCGGTTATGAAGAGGGAGGTCAGCTTACCGAAACAGTAAGAAGAAAACCTTACTCTGTTGTTCTGTTGGATGAAATTGAAAAAGCTCACCCTGAGGTATTCAATGTATTACTACAAGTGCTTGATGACGGAAGATTGACAGATAACCAGGGAAGAACGGTTGATTTTAAAAACACTATAATTATCATGACCTCCAACATCGGTTCGCATTTAATACAGGATAAGTTGAGTTCCTTCACGGAAGAAAATGCAGATTCAATACTTGGCGACCTCAGAGTTAAATTGAGTGACCTGCTTCGCCAAACAATACGCCCGGAATTCTTAAACAGAATCGATGAGATTGTTCTTTTCAAACCGCTTTTGCGAAGCGAACTAAAACAAATAATTGACTTACAGCTTCAACGCGTCGGTAAAATGCTGGCGGATAGAGATTTATCTCTTGAAATAGATGATGAGGTGAAAGAATTTATTTTAGCGAGAGGCTACGATGTAACTTACGGTGCACGACCGTTGAAACGCACGATTCAAAAGCACATTATCAATCCTCTCTCCGCAGAATTACTGATGAACAAATTCTCTGCCGGTGATACCGTAAAAATCTGCTGTCCGGGGGAGGGGAAACTTGTTTTTAAGAAAGCATAGCCGCCTCAAGATTGAAAAAACCTTAAAGGTTTATCTTCTGCATTGATTCCAATGTTCATTCTTCCGAACTTTCCGTTGCTTAATTAAAGCAACCATAGGAGGGGCAATGAAAAAATTATTTTCAATTCTATTATTATTTCTCATTTTTTCTTTTCAACAAACCTTCTCGCAAAACGGATTCAATGAAGAAGCTCTCGATCAGTATATCAAAGCAGCGGTCGATTCTCTTAATGTACCGGGTTTAGCTGTGGGCATTGTAAAAGACGGCAACGTTATTTTTGCTCACGGTTATGGATTTAGAAACACATTAACCGGTGATCCGATAGATCCGCAGACGGTTTTCACAATCGCTTCATGTACAAAAGCTTTCACCGCGGCAGCAATTGGAATCTTGGTTGACGAAGGAAAGCTAAATTGGGACGACATAGTAACCGATTATCTCCCCGGCTTTCAGCTTTACGATCCTTACGTTACAAAAGAAATGCGGATAAGCGATTTACTTACTCACCGTTCCGGTCTTACAACATTCGACGGAGATCTCTTATGGTACGGTACCGACTACTCGCGTAAAGATGTTGTGCATAGAATCCGTGAATTACCTTTGAAAAACGGTTTTAGATATAAGTACGGCTACCAAAATGTTATGTTCATTACCGCCGGGGAAGTAATAGAATCCGTGACCGGGAAAACGTGGGATGACTTCCTGAAAGAAAGAATCTTCAAATCTATCGGGATGAACTCAACCAGCACAACAAAACAAGAATTGCTCAACACAAAGGATAAAGCATTCCCTCACCTAAACAAAGAACCGATGGAATTCTTGAACTATGATAACTGCGGTCCCGCTGGATCAATTAATTCAAACGTTGACGACTTACTGAAATGGGTAACGATGTGGTTAAACAACGGTAAAGTAAACGATGAGCAAATAATATCGCCGGCATCTATTAGGATGGTGACCTCCTCTCAAACGATTCTAAACGGCGGACCGGGAAATGAAATCGGGGGAACACATTTTAGAAATTACGGAATGGGCTGGTTCTTAATAGATTATTCGGGAAGAAAGGTAATTTCACACGACGGCGGTCTGCCCGGTTATATGTCCAGAGTACTTTGGGTGCCGGAAGATAATTTTGGTTTGGTAATATTAACAAATGAACTCTCCGCCATACTCAATCCGGTAGCATATAAAATACTAGACCTGTTCTTAAACGACAAAGATAAAGATTACATCACCGATGCCGTTGCCTCAATTAAACGATACCAAAAATATTCAGACGACAATAAAGAAGAGCGAAATTCAAAAAGGGTGTTGAACACCAATCCCTCCCGCAAGCTGGAAGATTATGCCGGAGTATATACCGACAAAATGTACGGCGATGCCGAGATTACTTTTAAAGACGTCGGTCTCACGCTAACGATGGTTCCTACGAAAGAATTGTTCACCGGCAAAATGGAACATTGGCATTACGATACGTTCAGGATAAAATTCAAAGATCCGTTTTTACCCGAAGGATTTGTCACATTCAACTTTAACTCGAACGCGAAGATAACATCGTTCAAGATAGATTTGCCCAATCCCGATTTTCATTTTTATAATTTGGAATTTAAAAAGCAATAAGTTACAGCTTCAAATAAGTTTAAATAAAAGAAAGGGAACAAAAGTTTTTGTTCCCTTTTTGATTAGGGATTTTGGGGGGATTATTTGATTTTAATTTCCAGCTCTTTCGGTTTTACTTCTTCCGCCTTCGGAATAGAAACGGATAATTGCCC
>CAZKNM010000110.1:0-7998 GCA_964554135.1 uncultured Melioribacteraceae bacterium | reverse complement strand
TATATAACAAGAACACAGGGCATTTTGCGGTTTACGGTTCTTCAAGAATAGCAACAGATGGCTCTTTCAGCATCGGTGTATTATCTAATCCGGAAAGAAACGTATTAGAATCCATTTATTTCGGATCGGTTGAAGAAGAAGAATGTTCTGATGAAATAGTTATCAGTGACACATCAGCATTTATTGGGCACGGTGAGTTTACAATTACCGAAGAAGGATCTAACGAAATTATCGGTACTGCATATAAAGCAGATGTCGAAATGACTTCGAACCGTCCGCAAGTTGGTTCTTATACAATTGAATATGCTTACTCTAGTGTGTCTGTTAGTGCAGTCGGCACTGAAACATGTACCGCTTTCGACGGATCAGCATACATAAGGCAAGTAAATATCAATCTAAATCCGGGATGGAATGTAATATGTGTAAAAAGAACCGAATCTTCCGACAATCGAGAAGTGAAAGAGTTTACAAACGGAGAGCCATTAAATTCACAATGGTTCTATGAAATGTATAATGATGTTTCCGGAGACTTCTCTTTCGACTATGGAGGGACTCTTGAGTTTTGGGATGGCAGTTCCGATAAAGCAATGGAATTCGGTTTTGACGATTTACGCAATGGTGAGTTTATAGTATTTGCATCCGCTGATATTTCGTCCAACGGTCAATTCAACTTTTCAACTGCTACAGCACCTCAGCAGGAATATTTAATACCGGCCTACGAAGGACCTGGCGTACCAGATGGATGCACTAAGAACATAACTGTAAACAATAGAACGGCCAGAGGTGCTTCGGGGCATTTTGTTATTGTGGATAAAAATTCTAACAGCATTGTTGGAGATGCTTCACTTGGATACGATTCGACTAACCAAGGCGAAGAATTCGTTGGTAACTTTAATGTAGATTTCATTTTCATTGATGATGATGTATCTGTACAAGGGACTTTACTCTGCCCCCACGCAGAGAACGGACTTACGGTTTCAGATACAACCTATATCAATCTTAGCATGATGCGCGGTTGGAACGCTGCTTCGAGAATTATTACCGTATTAACCGCTACTACTAAAGTGCAAAACCTTTCCGAGGGCGTTTTACCAAATGCAGAGTGGTATTGGAAATTTAGAAGCGAATAATATTATTTGTAAAACATTCTAATTTTTGGAACATTAGCCTGAATTCGTACTGTTGTGGAGCTAAGGGGATTCGAACCCCCGACCTGCTCGTTGCGAATCCCGACATGTCGGGACTCTCCCCCGTCAAAGCCGGGTAGTCACCTGAGCTATAGCTCCCAGTTTTTGTTTAGTAGTCAGTTATAAGTTTTTAGTATAAAATGGTGATTACAAAAAAAGCTTACAAAATATTATTGCAAGCTTTTGGTGGAGCTAAGGGGACTCGAACCCCCGACCTGCTCGTTGCGAACGAGCCGCTCTCCCAACTGAGCTATAGCCCCATTCAGAATTAGGTATCAAAAAGTACCGATAAAAAAAGCTCACAAAATATTATTGCAAGCTTTTTGTGGAGCTAAGCGGGATCGAACCGCTGACCTTCTGAATGCCATTCAGACGCTCTCCCAGCTGAGCTATAGCCCCTTAGTATTAATTAGCAAGTAGTGAGTAAAAAGTATTTTTTATGAACTAAATTTCTGTTTTAAAAGTAATTATCTTTTTACGCTTTGTCAATTACATAAATTATTTCAGCTCAGTTTGATTATCTTGTTTTCATCCTTGTGAAATTAGTTTTGAATCCAAAACCATTTGATAAAATGTTGATTTAGGAATATCTTAAAGTAACAAATTGAAGAATTAATATGTACTGGAAAAATCCTGCTCAAATAGCTTTAGTAATAATATTTATCTCGGTTGTAATCTACTCTTGCGATGACACATTGGTTCAAAGCGATATCGATGGTAGAATCATACCAGATAATCAAGTGAGTTTCTCCGAGCATATTCAACCCGTGCTGAATTTGAAATGTGCTTTTTCAGGCTGCCATGATGATCAAACACGTGCTGCTAATTTAAGCATTACAACTTGGGCGAATGTTGTTTCCGATCCATCCATAGTTTTTCCTTACTATCCTCAGAACAGCAGACTTGCATGGGCTATTGAAGGAACGGGTTCAACGCTCATGCCTCCTTATGGTTATCCTGCACTAACTCAAAATCAAATTGACGGAATAAAGACATGGATTGCCGAGGGTGCAACGAATAATTAAAACAAAATCGGGCATCTACATTCTTGAAATCATAGCAAAGAAAAATTTCAAATTAGACATTGAGAAATTTCAAGATATTGAATTTAGAAAGGGGTATTATTATTACGTCGGCAGTGCACAAAAGAATTTTTACCACAGGATAAAACGTCATCTAAGCAATAACCGGGAAAATCACTGGCACATTGATTACCTATTAAATTCTCCAACAAATAAAATCAAGACTATATTTGCCTTACGGAACAAGCCGAAGGAATACGAATGTAAATTGGTTAATGAAATGGTAAAAAAATTTGGACTTCGATTTCCGGCGAAAGGATTCGGTAATTCCGACTGCAGCATTTGCACTTCGCATTTACTTTTCAGTACAAAGAAACTTACTCATAACCAATTCATTGCTTTGTACCAACCGATCGTTCGCTTGATCCCTTCCTCTAAAGAAGCTTCCTGATGAAATCCGATTTCTTTCACTGCTTTGGAGACATCACAAGTCCATGAGTCTTGAACCCAATCTTTTGCTTTTTCCAAGTTAAAAGTAGCGGCACTTTTACTGAACATTGCAAAAAACTGTGCGAATGCGGCAACCGTATAAACAATAAAATGGGGGAGTCTCAATCTGAATGCTTTCTTGCCCGTAGCTCTTTCTATAGCATCACCTATCTGAGACCAGTTATAATATTTTTCCGAACTAATGAAATATGTTTGACCTTCCGCAGCTGGTGAAGTTGCTGCTAAAAAGATACCTTTTACCAGATCGGCAACATGGATTATACTAACCAGCTTATCATTAAAACCGATCATCGACATTAATCCTTTAAGATATGTTTTGAAGAAAAGATAAATTTCCGTATCTCTTTCACCATAAACTGCCGGCGGTCTTACTATAGTGATCGGCAATTCGTTCATATAAGATTTAGCAAGTTCTTCCTGAGCAAATTTACTTCTTCCGTAAGTAGTAATCGGGTGTGGTTTGGTTTCTTCATTGCAATGCTTCCCATCAAGTGAAGGACCGCAAGCTGTCTGACTGCTGACAACAAGTATTCTTTTTATATTCGGATTAACCTCTTTGACCACTTCCAATAGATTACGAGTAGTTTCGACATTACCTTTGAAATATCCTTCCGGCTTCTTCGCTTTTACTACTCCCGCAACATGAAATAAATAATCAACTCCTTTTAACACATCTCTTAATTTATCTTTATCAAATAGACCTGTAACAAAAATTTCTATGGGTTTATTCTGAAGCCATTTCAAATTACTTGACTTACGAACTATGCATCTCACTTTATGACCTTCACTCAGCAGATAGTCTACCAAATGACTTCCTACAAAGCCGGTACCCCCGGTTACAACAGATATGTCATGTTTTTTCATATAGGTCTAAACCATTATAATTATTGATTTTATTTCATTTATGTGATAATTTGGGCTCGATATTTAAATCGGCTCAAAAATAAAAAAAAATATCCACTTTAGATAATGTAATGGAGGCAAAAATTGGATCTATTTAACAAGTGTTATGAATTTACCCGTGCCGATGAAGTAAAAGCAAAAGGAGTTTATCCTTACTTCAGGGCTATTGAAGAAAATGAAGGACCGGTTGTTCAAATTGAAGGTCGGAAAATTATTATGGCAGGATCCAATAATTACTTGGGACTGACTGCACATCCAAGAGTTAAAGAAGCTGCCATCAAAGCCGTTGAAAAATATGGTTCCGGCTGCTCGGGTAGTAGATACCTTACCGGCAATCTTGATTTACATGAAAAGCTTGAAATGAAATTGGCCGAATTTTTTAACAAAGAAGCTTGTTTATTATTCAGTACCGGATATTTAACAAACCAAGGTATTATTGCCACATTAGTTACAAGAGGTGAATATGTAATTTCCGATAAAGATAATCATGCTTCAATATGGGCTGGAAATTTTATGGCTAAAGGAGCAATGGCAGAATTAGTTCGTTACAAAAATATGGATATGGATGATCTTGAACGTGTGATTAAAAAAGTACCTACCGATGCAGGTAAGTTAATCGTAAGCGACGGTGTGTTCAGTACGGGCGGTGCAATAGTTGATTTACCGAGATTGATTCAAATAGCAAAAAAATATAAAGCAAGAGTCATGATAGACGATGCTCATTCAGTCGGTATAATAGGAAAAGGAGGCAGAGGAACCGGGAGCGAATTTGATTTGGAAAAAGAAGTTGATTTGCAAATGGGTACATTCAGCAAAACCTTTGCTTCATTAGGTGGATTTGTGGTTGGAGAAGCTAAAGTAATAGACTATTTGAAACATCATTCATCAGCTCTTATATTCAGTGCTTCACCTACACCAGCAGCTGTTGCAGCTGCTTTAACTTCTTTGGAAATTTTAAAAGAAGAACCGGAAAGAGTTCAGAAAGTTGTAAGTAATGCAAACCGGGTAAGAGTGGGTTTAAAAAAAGCCGGCTTCAACGTACCCGATGGTAGAACTGCAATCGTACCCGTTATTGTTGGAGATGACGATCTAGCTTTCATAATGTGGCGTATGCTTTTTGATGCCGGAATTTTTGTAAATGTTTTTATTTCTCCCGGCGTACCTCCCGGAAAACAGATGATGAGAACTAGCTATATGTCTACGCATGAAAATGAACACCTCGATTTAATTGTCGATACCTTCATAAAAGTTGGGAAGGAACTGGGATTGATCTAAAAGAACCGACACAAAGCATACTATGTTATCGTATGCTTTTTTCATGTAATGGATAGTCTAAATGAATTCAATTACTATAAAAAACGTCTCCTCAAAAAAAGACCTGCATAGATTCATTAAACTCCAATGGAAATTTTATAGAAATGACCCTTACTGGATTCCTCCGCTCATCATGGAGAAGAAAAACCTTTTGGACAAAAAAAAGAATCCCTTCTTTCAGCATTCAGAAATGGAATTATTTATTGCAGAGAAAAACGGTGAAGATGTCGGTAGAATTGCCGCAATAAAAAACGATAGACATAATTATTACCACAATGATAAAGCAGGATTTTTCGGATTTTTTGAATGCATTAACGATCAAGAAGTTGCCAACAAACTTTTCGATTCAGCCGGAGCTTGGTTGAAATCCAAAGGATGTGACTCTATGAGAGGACCTGCAAATCCATCGAGCAACGATGAGTATGGAATGTTGATTGAAGGTTTCGATGATTCACCAAGAATCTTGATGACGTATAACCCGAAATATTATTTAAACCTTTGCGATAAATACGGTTTCTATAAGGCAAAGGACCTTTATGCGTATAAACTGGAAAGTGACAAAGTAACCTCTTCGGAAAAATTAAAGAGAGTAGCTCAAATTGCTCAACAGAGATCCGGAATTAAAATTCGATCCCTTGATTTAAAAAATTTCAAAGAAGAACTGAAAAAATTTAAATATGTCTACAATAAGGCTTGGGCTCCTAATTGGGGTTTTATCCCTTTAACAGACGAAGAAATGGATGCAATGGCAGCCGACTTTAAACCATTGGCAGAACCATCTTTAATTATCTTCGGTGAAATTGAAGATAAACTTATAGGTGCTGCGCTGGTTATGCTCGATTACAATTTCATTTTTCAAAAAATGAACGGCAGACTATTCCCATTCGGATTTATTAAACTATTTACGCAAAAGAAAAATATTAAATGGGTGCGTATTCTTACTTTGGGTATTATTCCAGAATACCAAAAGCGAGGTTTAGATGCGGTATTCTATTGGGAAATTGTTAACCGTGCACATAAATTGGGAATATTACTCGGCGAAGCTAGCTGGGTTCTCGAAGACAATGATATGATGAACCGTGGTGCATTCGTTATGAATGGTGAGGTTTATAAAAAATATAGGATTTACGAAATCAAAATATAGTAACTGTATTATGGACCGAAGATCTTCCCCAGTAATTATTTTAGTATTGCTTATATGTTCCTCACAATTATTAGCACAATTTTCAAAATCCGATTATGAACTTGTTAAGACAACATTCACCCGTGAGTTTGATAAAACAATAATTCTCGATTATCTCCATTCAAATAATCCAAATAATGTTATCGCTGCCCTTCTCAGCATCAGCCATAGTAATGATACATCATATATTCCAGAAGTTTTAAAATTAAACTTCGATACATTCGGCAAATATATTGCATTTACTCAAGGACAAATAGGCCGAACCGAAATCTCTATAAATTACCTTTTGAAAAAAATTACCGGGACAAAAAGAAATCAATACCAGCGTGAGTGTTATCAGGCATTTGGTAAAATCGCCGTATCCGAAGATTTGAAAGTCCTCCTCGAGAATTACGATAATTTAATCCCATCACAAAAATCCGGTTTTGCAGCTGCGGTTGCGTATTATTTCTTAAGCGGCAAAACAAACGATGATACCAGAATAGAGAAAATATTGTTGGAAGAAATATCGTGCAATGATCCATTAAGAATTTTTGATGGATTGTTTGCAGTTGCTAGGAAAGGTGGATTGCTCAATACAAAAGAAATATTGCCTAAAGTTTTAAATAAGTGTTTAACAGATAATTGTTCGTTATCAATTCTCCAATATGTTCTTGCGTGCTTGAGAGTTATTAGATACTTCCCTAACGATTATGCTTTATTCAAGAATCTATTAAATCATGAGAAATGGAACGTACGTTGTGAAGCAGTTCGAACGTGCTGTTACTATAATTTTCAAAATGTTGAAGAAGTTGAAGTATATTTAAGTTTATTAAAAGATGTCAATCCAAATGTATCAAGACAGACGGCTGTATCGATTAAATCATTACTACTTTCCGATTTTATAAAGGATGGACTTCGTGAAAAACTGCTGAATTATCTTGCTGACAATACATTGACTAAAAATACTGCCGGCGAATTGTTCATCAGCTATTGCTCTCTATACCCTGAATATACATATCAATTAATTGAAAAATTTTCCTCCTCAATCGATAGAGAATATTTTTACCGAATTCTATCTAATTATACTGATGACGCGAATAAAAATTTTCAATTCTTACAAAAAGAATATAACCAAGCATCACAATTAGAACTGATGGACTTACTTCCTGCTCTTTTAGTGCTTCAACCAAAATTTTCTGACAATGATAATTTCACCGATTTACTGCTAAATTCTCTTAAATCTTCATTCCCTCCAATAATTTCCATTACTGCTGATGGAATTGATTCCACTTTTATTAAAAGCCATGTTGAGCAATTAAAATCAATTATAACAATACAATTAAACATATTCTTGGATCATCCGGAATATCTTGAGAGCATTCAATCTATTGAAAGGTTGGCGGAAAAAGTTGATATTAATTTTCATAAAGAGATACTCAATCGATTGAAATTTTCAAAAATATATTCAGTACGAAATTATGCTCTCAATAAACTAGGAGAATCAATTAACACAATAAAAGCCCTAGAAAATTTTGATGAACTGTGGGAATTATCTTTTAAATACTCCGGTTGCAAAGTGTTTACCAATAAAGGAGAATTCAGCATAAAATATTATGCTGAATATGCTCCTATCAGTGTTGGAAATTTTAGTAAACTCGCTGATATAGAATTCTATAGAGACGTTATTTTTCACAGGGTAGTGCCGGATTTTGTAATTCAAACCGGCGATACTTCCGGTACAGGCTGGTGCGGCCCGGGTTATGAAATAATTTCGGAATTCTCCGATTTACCCTTTGACGAAGGATATGTTGGTATGGCAAGCTCAGGTAAAGATACAGAAGGCTCACAATGGTTTGTTATGCATTCCGATTACCCTCACTTGAACGGACGATACACT
>CAZKNM010000109.1:0-8031 GCA_964554135.1 uncultured Melioribacteraceae bacterium | reverse complement strand
CATTCCTGCAGATTGCGGGTTGCTATCCCAACGGGGTCGAGCTTTTGAATTTCACTCAATACTTTTTCTGCATCTCCCAATGTGACTTTTACATGATCGAAAAGGTCAAGCTCCTCAACAATTTTCCCAAGCTCCACTTTCAAGTAACCGTCCTTATCAAGACTGCCGATAATATTTTCACCAAGAATCATTTCTTCTTCCGTTAAATTCAACATGTGCAGTTGAGCAATTAATTGTTCTTTTAGAGTAATTCTAGATGGAGCGATGGGCTGAGTTTTTTCATCATCTCTGCTCCTGTTCAGCCTTTCCTCATCGATATCTGAATTATTCATAAAATCTTCAGTATCGAATTCATCATCGTCGTTGTGTTTTTCTTCTTCCGCTTCCGATTCGATATCTTCATCGGGGGATTCTTCTGTTTCTTCCTGTACTAATTCATCCTCAAGAACCTCTTCCAAAATCGGGTTTAGTTCGAGTTCGGTTTTTATCCTTTGCTCCAGCGCCAATGTATTAAGCTGCAGCAGCTTTTGATATTGAATTTGCTGCGGCGATAATTTTTGCTGCAGTGACAATTTTTGCTGTAATGATAACATCGCTAATCCCTTGCTAACTCAACAAGTTTCAAAAACCATTCTCTCCCGTATTTTCTTTCTAACGCATCTTTGCAAAAGTGAAAGACTTTACTATCCGTATCCATTCCCTTTTTCAATGCGGATTCACACTCCGAATATTTTTCAAACCGAAGTACATCCCCGCCGAATTTCCCCACACGTATGGGAAAAAGATGACAAGATATTGGCTTTACAAAATCAATCTCCCCTTTGCGAAACGCCTTCTCGATCCCGCATTTGGCAATATTGCCTTCGTAAAACGAAAAAACACACTCCCGTCTGTTCACACTGTTTATCATGAGCTCATCCCTTCTGCGATACCAAAATCCGCTATTTTCTATTACCTCCACATTTTCCTGAGGAATATATTTTTTCACAATCTGAAGAATTTTCTCAATCTCTCTTATTTCGCTTTCGCCTGTCGGCGCACCGAAATCGCTTTCCATCGTGCAGCAAGCTCCATTACACTCTTTTAAATCACATTCAAACCTTGTAGTAACAACCTCAACGTTTATATGCACCCCATCTACATCGTAAAAATCACCTAACATAATGTTGGAATAATTTTTGTGAAAGATAACGATTTTACCGATTTGAATAAAGATTCAATAACTTTTAATTCTATGTAATAACATCTTAAGTGATATTACAAATAGATTATAGCTTATGAATCATTTCAATAGAATCATTCCCTTGGTTACTACAAAGTTGCCGGTTCTAAACGAGTAAAAATAAGTTCCCGCCCCAACTTGATTACCGGAATCATTCTTCCCGTTCCAAGAAAAACTGTACAACCCGGGGGATAATGTCTCGCCATGCAGGAAAGAATAAATCCTTTCCCCAACTGAATTATAAATCAAGAGCTCTGCATTACAGTAACCTATCAACTCGAAACTAATTGTTGTAGAGGGATTGAAAGGATTTGGAAAATTTTGAAACAGATGAAAAGAAAAATTCTTTGAATAGTCTTTGTCTTCCAAATCAACGGAAGTGACAATATTCCACAGTCCCAAATTTTCCAGCACAGTGGATGAGGCTACCGATTGAATATTTTGTGCTTCTGTTTCCGGAATTGTATTAAAATAGTTATTTCCGACAACGCTTTCTTGAAAGATAACAGAATAATAAACACATGCTCCAAGGTAGGAACCCCCTAATGAGGGATGACCGTTATCCGGTGCGTACAATTCAATTCCGGGAAATGTATTTACAATCGATCGCCATGCGCTGCCGATTGGTGCTACAATTAAATTCTTATCTCTAGCTACATCCATGGTAGCGTTGTATATCATTTGCTGAAATATTTCATAGCTATAATACATTCCGTTGTGACTAACACCATACTTCATCGCCCAATCCATGAAAATAATTATTTTTGTTGTACTGCAATTTGCATGGATCATATTGATGAATGTACCGATCGTTGTCCAAACCTCCGCTCGTGTTTCTTCGTACATCAATCCGTAGTCACCATTCTCCAAAACAACATAATCCCATTTTTCTTGATTTATTTTCTCAACTGTTTCCGGAACGCTTAAATGATCGGTTAAGTTGTGTCCTGCTCTCGCACCGTTAACAACCAATACTTCTTTTCCTGCGGCTGTTGCTAATTCGTTAAATATCACAGGCTGACCATTAAAGCCCGTAAGACTACTGCCAATAAACAATACTTTTGTGGTTTGCGAATATGAATCTGTAACGAACAGCGTTACAAAGATAAGAGCAGCTAATGTTAGGTTGATTTTAAAATTTTTCAACATTGGTGACTTCGCATATCTCCACATTAATTTAACATGTTATTTTCAATTCAAAAATGAGAAACACAACGATGAAAGAAAAGAGAATTATTGAGTATCTTGATATAGGAATAGGTTTAAATTCTGCAATAAAATCATAATTGTTATATTTATATTTACACAAGTAATAACAACGCCAATAGGATAGACTTTAATGCAATTAAACGGGAAAACAATTTTAATCACTGGAGCTTCAACAGGTATAGGCAGAGCTTTGGTTTATAATTCGGCAATGAAGAAATGCAATCTCATTCTTCTTTCCAGAAGAAAGAAATTACTTGACGAAATTATCCGGGATCTAAAAGGCAATAATCAAAATATCACGGCAATAAAATGCGACGTGAGCAAAAAACGGGATGTGACAAAAGCATTCGAGAAAATAAAAAAGAAATTCAAACGAATCGATATTGCAATTTTGAATGCGGGAATCGGTAGGAACGTACCAATTACGAAATATAACTCCAACCATGCAGAGGATATTTTCGGCGTGAATGTAATAGGAATGGTCTACTGTGTAGAGCAATTGCTTCCGCATTTTCTCAAAAGAAAAGCAGGCATGATCGTTGGAGTATCAAGTTTAGCAGACAACAGGGGCTATTCCGGGAGCGGATTTTATTCCGCAAGTAAAGCAGCGACCACAATTTTTTTGGAAGGTTTGAGTGTTGAATTAAGACCGTACAATATAAAAGTGGTTACGGTAAAACCCGGATTCGTAAAAACACCTATGACAGATAAGAATAAATACAAAATGCCTTTTATTATATCAGCTGAAAAAGCGGCAGAGATTATTTTAAATGGTATAAAAAAAGAAAAGAGATACATTCAATTTCCACTATCAACGCTTTTGATTACTAAAATCATCGGACTAATCCCCAACTTCATCTATGAAATAGCAGCATCAAAAATAAAATTAAAATAACTTCCTCGGCTTTTGTATAACCTTGTCTGTTAAACTCTTTCCGCAGCTTTTTATTCTTGAGGTTCTTTATAATTACCCTATATCCCTTTAAACCTTCTTTTATAAGCACATGTCCAAAAAATAAAAATTGGGAGAGAAGATGAAAACCAATCTCAGTTTCTATTCAAGACTGTTGGTTTTATTCGTTACCACATTGATATTGACAACCTGCGGAAGCAGCCGTGAAATCCTCAGCTCACTTACTGACTCAAAAGCTTCGGTTGATGGTCAAATTGATGAGTGGGAAAACAACTTGGTTTATTTAGAAGACAGCAAATGCACTATCGGTTTTCAAAATGATGACAATTATTTATACCTATGCC
This sequence comes from uncultured Melioribacteraceae bacterium, assembly GCA_964554135.1. GTDB lineage: Bacteria > Bacteroidota > Ignavibacteria > Ignavibacteriales > Melioribacteraceae > CAZKNM01. The sequence continues at coordinate 4,343 of CAZKNM010000109.1, read as the reverse complement.
TTTTAACGGCTGACAAAGCAGACATTATGAAAATTTTTACTTTAGGTGTTACAGTTTGGTTCGAACCCGAAAACGGGAAAATTCTAGGTTTGAGATATCCTCATCGATCCGACCCTTCGGAAATGATGATGTTAAGAGGTTCAGCAAATGCTAATGCACCCAGCGAATTTAAAGAAGAGGATATTTCTAAAATGGAACAATCACTAATGGCGAATCAACCGGAATTATCAATAATAAATGAAGACGAATTTCCGTTGTATGCATATCCCATAAACGATAAGTATGGCTTCCAGGTTTGTTTAGGATCATCCATGGAAAGGTTAGTTTACGAGTTACGTATACCGCTTAGAAATAACCAACTTTCACCTGTAAAGTTAGAATCTTTACCCGGAGAAAAATTAGAAGTTAAATTCGAAACAGGGGACTTCAATCGTCCCTCAATGGGGCAGGGCATGAGACCAGGAGGAATGGGACCCGGCAGCGGTGGAATGCCTCCGTCCAGCGGAGGAAGATCTGGAGGTGGAATGGGCAGTATAAGACCGGGGAGTCCCGGTGGTGAAAATTTTAGTAAAAAGTTTGAAATAGAGTTCGATGTTTTATTGTCGATGCCAAAATCCAATTGATCCTATTCAATGATGCATGCTTGAATACAGGCTTTAAAATCTTCAAGTATGCGTATCAAAAGCACACTGAGTTTCCCCCCAACTCGGTGTGCTTTACACTCCAAAATTCTTTCTATTGATTAAAGCATTACTTACTTTTATATAAAAGCAATTCGATATATATTTGTATAAAGATTGTCATTCTATCGTACAACCATTATTATAAAAGTGAAGAACTCTTTCAAAAAAATTCTCTCCTTTCTTTCAAATACAAAAAATAACCTTATCGAGCGGGCTAAGTTTACCGAGCACACGTTTATGATTATCGTTGCAATCATCATCGGTGTTCTTGCCGGTTTTGCGGCAATATTTATTCGGTGGTTAATTAAGAGCATATCACAATTTTCTTTTCCAGGAGAAGAAACTCTACTTCAAAATATTTTCAATGCCCCTTGGTATTTGATAGTCTTAATACCGGTTATCGGTGGTTTGATCGTGGGACCACTTATTCATTTCTTTGCCCCCGAAGCAAAAGGTCATGGTGTTCCGGAAGTTATGCAGGCAATATTATTAAAGGGGGGAAAAATTAGACCGCGTGTGGCCGTGATAAAAGCCATTGCTTCCGCTATCACTATCGGAACCGGCGGCTCCGTGGGTAGAGAAGGACCAATTATTCAAATCGGCTCAAGCCTCGGTTCAACAGTCGGGCAATTCTTCCGTGTGCCCAGCAAGCGAATGAAAACTTTGGTCGGCTGCGGTGCTGCCGCAGGTATTGCGGCGGCATTTAATGCCCCGATTGCCGGTGCTCTTTTTGCAGTTGAGATAATTTTGATGGACTGGGCTGTTGCACAATTTTCACCGATTGTAATTTCATCAGTAATGGCTACCGTTATTTCTCACAGTTTCGAGGGAAACTTTGCTGCATTTCAAGTCCCAAAATATCAATTAGTCTCTCCGAATGAGATCGTATTTTATTTCATTCTCGGTGCTCTCGCAGGAATTGTTTCCTTCCTCTTCATCAAGCTGCTTTATTACTTTGAAGATTTCTTCGATAACAGATTGAAATTCCCGGAGTACTTTAAACCGGTTATCGGCGGATTAGGCGTGGGATTAACCGCTTTACTTTTTCCGCACATCATGGGTGTCGGTTACGATACAATTAATATCGCTCTTGAAGGGAATATGATCTGGGAATTAGGACTGATATTAATCTTCGTTAAAATTTTTGCAACTTCTTTAACATTAGGCTCGGGCGGTTCGGGGGGTATCTTTGCCCCGTCACTTTTTATGGGAGCGACACTAGGGGCTTTCTTCGGTTACTTTGTTCACATGCTGTTTCCAAGTATTACCGCAACGCCCGGCGCTTATGCTCTCGTAGCGATGGGAGGACTTGTAGCCGGAACAACCCGTGCACCCATAACAGCAATAATTATTGTTTTCGAATTAACAAACGATTACAAAATTATCCTTCCCTTAATGATTACATGTATCATCAGTACGATATTATCAACCAGATTATCGCGAGAATCGATTTATACATTGAAACTTCTTCTAAGAAATATCAATCTCAAAGAAGGGCAGGAAATAAATATAATGGAATCGATATTTGTCAAGGAGGTTTTTGTTGATAAATATAATGCCGTGCACATAACAGACAACTTTAACCAAGTGGTAAAAAAAGTAATTAACGGAAGGGGGCCGGAATTTCCTGTAATCGATAAACGGGGAAATATAAACGGAATAATTTCCATCTATGAAATCAAAGACCACATCTTTGAAAGAGACTCACTGCAAAACTTACTTATTGCAGGCGATATTTCGAACACAAATTTCGAAGTGCTTACCCTGGACGACAACTGCCAAACAGCGCTGGATAGAATGCGGCGTTATGATTTGGAAGGTCTGCCAGTTGTAGAAAAGGAAAAATCAAAGAAACTTGTTGGTATGATCTGGCGCAAAGATATTCAGGATGCTTATCAAAAAGAAATCGCAAGGCGGGATATTACATCGAGCTTAGCCAGCAGTATTGTAATGAAAGATGAAGAAACCAATATCCATTTTATAGAAGGGTACTCCATTACCGAAATCAAACCTTCAAAATCATTCGTCGGTAAATCAATCAGACAATTAAACATCCGCGCACGTTACGGTGTAGACGTCCTATCAATAAAATCAAAAGAAAAACGGGGGGAAAAAGTTAAGGTAATCCCAAGTCCAGATTATGTTATTCAAAAAGATGATTTATTGGTTGTTGCGGGGGAAATTAGGAATATTAATTTGTTAAAGGGAATGGGATAAAAATTTTGATTTCTGCCACATCATTATTCCATAATTAATCTCAAAATATTCAATCAATAATTTATATAGTACGGATGTAACATGTTTAAAAAGTTACTTTAGTACTATTGCCGGCGATTTGTCCCAACGCTACATTAACGGCATCAAACAATAATTTTAGAGAGACTATCAATGAAAAAAATATTATTAATGCTTTTGTTGGGATCCTTCCCTTTCTCAAGTTTATTCATGCAGGCAGGTCACGATACCGAATCGGCAGAAACAATTATTGCAAAAGTTGCCGAGGCAATGGGGGGATATGATAAAATTAGGCAAATAGAAACATTGAGCTATCAATCAATTTATCCCGACCATGGAACTACTCCCAGCATAGTCGAAATAGGAAGACCAAACAAAAGCCGGAATCCTAGGTATAATCTCGTCTTCGATGGTACACAAGCCTGTTTCTTAGAGGGCTATAAAGATAATAAAGAGCCTCAGATGATCGACGAAAATCAGTTAAATGATTTTGTTATAGAAATTGCTTTGCATTTCCCAGCATTTTTTGATTATCCGACTAAATTGATTGATAGTGTTATGATAAATTTTAAAGACACATATCATTTGCAAACCTCGCTGCCGAGAAATTTAACAATCGATTATTACATTGATAAAGAAACATTTCTTTTGATAAAAGCATCCACACAATTTAAAATGATGGATAGAGATGTAGTGTGGGATAGAGTTTATAATGAGTACAAGAACATTAATGGAATAATGTTCCCTCATAAGTTTACATACCCCGGAAAAGATGGGGATGTGCTGTATGCTGAACTGGTTAATGTTGAAATTAACTCATTGGGGAAAGATACTTTTGTAATACCGGATAATATCAAATAGAAGCAAATGATGTTGGTTTAAACAATTTGGATCAATAATATTAATAGTGCATAAAAAAGGGGATTCCTATAACACAATATTCGATTTAAATTGTCTGTTGCATATTAGTAAACATACTTAGTCTATAAAAGAATTCCAGGAAATTATAAATCTTATATTCAAGCTTTATATTTAGGACTTCAGCAACAGCATGTATTTTTCGCTTTTTGATTAGCGGAAAGACGGTTCAATGTTCGGGAACGCAAACGGTAAAGGGTGCGGAATGGGCAAAAAAATAAAATTATCGGCAACCAAATCCCTTTGTTGTTTGTCTAAATACATGTATCGTTTAAATTGTGATGCTTATTAAAACGATTTTAACCGTATTGAATATTTGAATAAAAAAATCCACAGATGAGTACAATAATTCAACTCAAAATCCGTTTACATGTTAACTGAAAATTATTTTCAAATAACATAACTTTAATCTTCTGGGGGGTAAATGAAAAAATCATTCCAAGTTATTATCCTATTGTTTATTTATCTATCTACATCATTCGCTCAAGAGAATAAAAAAGAAACTCC
>CAZKNM010000108.1:0-8136 GCA_964554135.1 uncultured Melioribacteraceae bacterium | reverse complement strand
TTTTAATTTTGAATCATAGTTTCGACTCTATATTCCATATGTGTCGACTGGATTTAACAATTTTTGGAATGATAAAAATAAGAGACATATGGAATTGTTTAGGTCATAGATTATGATCAATTTGAAAATTGTTAAATTAATTTGCCCCCAAAATATTTACGGCTGTGAAACCTGGTTCGAATTTTTTGAAAAATATTCAATTTGACCACTCCCCTTTTTATAAACACGGTATCAGTATCATCTTCAAACCAAATTTGATACAAATTATTATCCAACCATTCTGCAATTGAAGCCAGATTAGGATTAACATAATCTCTCGATTTTATTTCCAGAGATAAAACTTTCGGTCTGCTCTTCATCTCTTTGATAACATCCCACTCGCCGCCTTCCACATCAATACTCAGAATATCGATATCACCGGCATCAAAATGGGAGAACCGTCTCGCTTCAACTTCAATCGTTTTTTCATCTTTCTTTATGTAACCGTCGTGTAAAATTGCCGGACTGGCATCAATAGTCTCCAAAAATGAGGAGCTGGCGGCATCATACAACCTTGTCTTACCATCAAAACCGCAAATTGCATAAGGATATACTTTTACGTTATACTTTGCTGAAAATTTATCTGTTATTTCTTTTGCCAGCTGCGGATTCGCTTCGAAGAGCGAGCATAAAGTACCTTCCTCTATAAATCCAAGTATATTGGCCGTTTCAGGTTTATATACTCCCACTTCAGCGACGTGCTTATAGCTGATGTTGTGCTTCTTAATCATCTTGAAAAATTTCTGGCTCATGCGGCAATACTTATGTTCTTTGTTCCGGCATTTAACTGAATAGAATTATAGATAGGCAAAGATAATATTAAATTACATTCGATACTTATATAAAAATTTTTCTCCAAATATGAAGATACTATAACTTCATAATCACTGAAACAGCAATACCAGCATTGAGATGTTTTTATAACTCTTTATTCATAGTGGATAATTTTACGATTAAAGTTTAACTTTCATTTCAAAATTTGGTTTTTTCATTAATACAAAGGTAGAGTATGAGCGCACAATCCGCCAAAAAGAAGAGAGCTTTTTCAGGAATTCAGCCTTCGGGTATGCTGCATCTAGGTAATTATCTCGGGGCTATCAAGTGGTGGGTTGCAGGTCAAGATGAAAAAGAAAATTTCTATTGTATAGTTGATATGCATGCAATCACCGTTCCGCAGGATCCGAAAGTTTTACGCAAAGCAACACTCGATACATTCGCCGTAAATGTTGCGTGCGGACTCGATCCCGAGAAGAGCACGATTTTCATCCAGAGTCACGTTAGAGAACACGCAGAACTCGCATGGATATTGAATTGCGTCACTCCGGTCGGCTGGCTGGAACGCATTACCCCGTTCTTCAAGCCGCCGATATTTTGTTATACGATGCTCACGAAGTACCTGTAGGAGAAGATCAAAAACAGCATGTTGAGTTATCACGCGACATTGCGCAACGGTTTAATCACATTTACGGTAATACATTTGTCGTACCCGAACCGGTTATTCCAAAAGCCGGAGCGAGAATACGTGCATTGAACGATCCGACAAAAAAGATGAGTAAGAGTGAGAGTGAAGTTCGCGGTCATGCAATCGGAATTGTAGACGAGCCGGATGATATACTTTATGCATTCAAACGCGCAGTTACCGACACTGGAAAAGAAATTATTTTCAGCGAATCCCCCGAGAAAGCTGGTGTTACCAATTTATTGGAAATTTACGAATCAATAACGAAGAAAAGCCGCCCTGATATCGAAAAGCACTTTGCTGGAAAAGGCTACGGTGATTTGAAGAAAGAAGTTGCCGAAGTTGTTATAGAAGCTTTGGCTCCAATTCGAGAGAAATATAAAAAATTAATTTCCGATCCCGCTGAATTGGATAGACTCCTTAAAAAAGGAGCCGACAAAGCCCGTAAAATTGCAGAACCGAAAATCAAGCAAGTGAAAGAAATAATCGGTTTTGTCCTGGGATAATTTTTGAATCAAAGACTACAGCGGTCGTTTGGATATAAGGGATTATCTCAAAATTTACACTTGTCATTCCGGCCTTGTGCCGGAATCTTGTTTTTACTACTATGAGATAAAAAAGAGATGCCGGGACTATTGCCCGGTACGACAAATTAGGTGTTTTGAAACAATCTCTTTTAGTTTATTCGAATTCTATCAGTAGCTGATTCTTAGCTACTTTCTGTTCCGACACCATGTGAACTTCTTTTATTTTTCCGTTCAGAGGTGAATAGACACTGTTCCTCATCTTCATCGCTTCAAGAATGAATAAAGGATCTCCTTCTTTAACTTTCTGTCCTTTCCTTACATAAATTTCCCTTATCGAGCCGGGGATAAAAGCCGTGATCTTCTTTGGATCAGCCGGAGCGTACATCTTACGATTCACAAATTTTTTTGTAAGAAATGTCTCGTAAACCGTATAATCAATATTTAATTTTTTTCTATCGTTCATGATTAGTTCGGCGGAACTCCATGTTTCTTGAACGGTCTAGGCTCTCTCTTCTGTGCGGCAACTTTAAGCGAGTGAATGATTGCCTCACGGGTTTCTTCCGTATCGATTACAGCGTCGATATGCCCGTTAGATGCAGCGACATACGGATTGGCAAATTTTTCCGTGTATTCTTGAACTTTCAATTTTCTCATTTCATCCGGATCAGGGGCTTCGGCAATCTCACTTTTGAAAATAATATTTGCAGCTCCTTCAGGACCCATTACGGCAATTTCGGCAGTGGGCCACGCAAAAACAAAATCGGCTCCAAGGTGACGCGAGCACATTGCAATGTATCCGCCGCCGTATGCTTTGCGGAGTATTAAAGTTATCTTCGTTACCGATGCTTCACTATAAGCGTAAAGAACCTTAGCACCGTGACGAATAACTCCCGCATGTTCTTGATCGACACCAGGCAGATAACCGGGGATATCGACTAATGTAAGCAACGGAATATTGAATGCATCGCAGAAACGGATGAATCTTGCAGCTTTATCGGAAGAATCGACATCGAGAACACCCGCAAGTACCATAGGCTGGTTGCCGATTATTCCAACCGTATCACCATTAATTCTTGCGAAACCAATTACAATATTAGCTGCCCAGCTTTCCTGTATTTCCAGGAAATCGGAATCATCAACCAGAGCTTTTATAATATCTCTGATATCGTAGGGTTTGTTCGCTTCGGCAGGAATAATATTATTAATATTGAATTTTGCTTTGGGTGATTTAGGGGGGAAAGGATCGGGTTTTTTCCTGTTACTCCATGGGATGAAAGTAAATAATCTTTTTACCTGGTCGAAACATTCCATTTCCGTTCTTGCATAAAAATGAGCGTTGCCGCTTACTTCGTTTTGCACTTTCGCTCCACCCAAATCTTCCATAGAAATATCTTCACCTAAAACAGTTTTGATAACTTCCGGTCCGGTTATAAACATTTTGGAAATTTTATCTACTACAAAAACAAAGTCGGTTAGAGCCGGAGAATAAACAGCGCCGCCTGCACAAGGACCAAGTACAATTGAAATTTGAGGAATCACGCCCGAAGCAAGAGTATTCCTGTAAAAAATTTCACCATAACCTGCCAGAGAGTTTACTCCTTCCTGGATACGCGCACCTCCGGAATCGTTTATTCCAATCAAAGGCATTCCCATTTTAATCGCATGATCCATCAGTTTCGTAATCTTTCTCGCATGCATCAAACCGAGCGAACCTCCGGCAACAGTAAAATCTTGAGCAAATACGCAGACCGGGTGATCTTCTATCATACCGGTACCGGTTACAACCCCATCGGCATGAAGGGTTTTCGTATCCATATTAAAATCTTTGCACTTGTGCTGAACAAATAAATCATATTCATGAAATGAGTTGCGATCGAGTAAAACTTCAAGTCTCTGCCGTGCGGTTAACTTTCCCATCTGGGCTTGTTTCTGGATAGCTTTTTCCCCGCCGCCTGTGCTGGCTGTAGATTTTCGCGTGAAGAAATCCAGTATTTTTTGTTTTAATGACACGTTTATGCCTCTTTTTAGTCAATAAAAGCAATTTTAAGAACAATATGTTTTTTGAAAGGATTTAATTATAGGAAAAACCAAAGAAATAAAAAAATTAAGTCGATGGATTTTTTATATGAAATGCTCGGAACTGTAATAACACTTTCTGAATATTAATAAAGATAAGCATCCACTACTAAGTACAAGAATGACTACCGGCTGTAATTTATCTCCGAGAAATTCTTTATTAGACTTTTATCTTTTGAGAATATCTATTAGGTTGATCAAAAAAAGTAATGTCTGCATATCCTGCATAAATTTTTCCAGAGTGTTTAACACCCGCAGGTATAGAATAAATATCACCTTTTCGATAAGTATGTTTTTTACCATCGATCTTTAAATCGATCTTACCGTCGAGAACAAAACCAACTTGTGCAGAATGAGAATGCTCTGGGAGAGATGCGTCTTCATCAAACTGCATAAATAATATTTGATGATTGTCCGCTTGTGAAATAAAAGCTTTTAATCCATTTATCGGGATATCTGCTTCTGGTAAAATTCTTATCGGTTCGGGAAATATTTCTTTCATATTACCTCTCCGTCATAAATAGAAAACCTGTCCCTAAATTATAAATCAATTCAATATTTTTTTCAAATTTTTTTTATTACCAAGAATAGTATTGACTTCATCGTAAGACATAGTGTCGGTTGTCATAAAATCGTATGTCCCTTTTTCCAATAATTCTTTCTGCATTTTGCATAAGAATGAAAGCATCGCTCTCATCGGTCTGGGACCAAAGCTAACACGTGCTACACCAATCTCTTCCAATTTCTGAATAGGAGGAATGTTCCCTCCTGCAATTATATTTAACGGTGCATTAATTTCTTTTACCAATTGAGCAATGATTTGTTCATTGAAATCTCCCATATCCGGGACGAAAATACAATCTGCACCGGCCTCTCTATAGATATTTGCTCTTTCAACTGTGTGCTTGAAATTTTCGGCATGACTTGCTTTGCCAAGCATATAAACATCTGTGCGTAAATTAATAACGAGGTGAATTCCATTTGTCTTGGCTATTGAACGGATTGCTTTGATTCTTTCTACTACTTCAGAAATTTCAAAAAAGGGATTCTCTTCATTTCCCGTGCTATCTTCCAAATTTATCCCGACTGCACCGATATCCAAAACAGCTTCCGCTGTTTTAACCGCACCTTCAACAGTTATAGAATATCCCGATTCGATATCAGCACTAACAGGCAGAATTGTATTTTTCACAATTCTTTCTACAACCGATAGATTTTCTTCAAGGGTCATTTGCTGCCCATCGGGATAACCAAGTGTTGCTGCGATTCCTGCACTGGTTGTACCAATAGCTTCAAAACCAAACCGTTCATACATCTTGGTGGTAACAACATCCCATGCGTTTGGAAGCAGCAAAATATGCGGATCATTATGAAGTTCTAAAAACTCTTCTGCTTTTTTCCTTTGCAATTCTTTGTCAACCACACAACCTCCAACAAATTTTTATGGGTTGTTAAGATATTTTTATCAGCATCCTTCTCTCATATACTTTTCCCCTTTACTAATCCCGGCTTTTTTCAACTTGGGTGTTCCGCCAAAGAAGCGGCTTCTCCGCACAGCTTTGTCAATTTCATCCGGACTTAATCCTCTGGGTATATTCAAATTGGGGAATAATATTTCATTGAACCAATTGTTCAATCCGCCTTCAAGGAAATAGAATTTATCACTCAATTCACTTTTTATTTTGCTCACTACTCTTTCATCCGTTCTATTACCTTGATCGTAAAAAATAATTTTCTTACCCTTAGTACTAATTTCCGATAATGAAAGAGAGTCGTTGTAATTTACCGCAGAAGGAATATGATACTTCTCAAACTTCTCAGAAGAGCGGAGATCAACTACAATAAAATCTTTTTTTCTTGAAAGGACCATTTGAGCCAGCTCTTCCGAATTAATTGACAGTGAGATTGTTTCGTCGAATGGTATTTTATTGTATTCATCAATATTGTATTGCTGGTGATAGGGATTACCGAGGAACATTACAACCAAAGCCGAAACAAAAGCGAATGATCCTAATAAAATATTAATTTTCGGTTTTGATATGCTATTATTTGTCTCTTTAGACTTTCCCGCAAATATTTTTTCAACTTTACTAGCACCGATGAAACCGAGTAAAGCAACAACCACAACAAGAAAAACAATCAAACCGAATGATGCTCCGAAATATTCCGGTATCGAAATTTGATACAACGGAGTTGAAAATAAAAATTCTTCAAAGGATCCAAATGTTTCACCGAAGAGAAAAATTCCGAAAATAAATCCGATCAGCAAAACCATCCCATCAATTCTACCGGTTGCGGAAGACACACAAGCTGTTCCGGGGCATAGGCCGCCGATTACAAATCCTGCGCCGAATAATAATCCTGCAACCAAGTATGGAATAATGTAAGTATGACTAAAATCTATTAGGGATAAATCAAGAAAGCCGATCCATGAAAATATAAAAAGCCCGAGCATCGCCGTGACAATGGCAGAGAACATTACTTTGAAAACAGTCAAGTCGGTAAAATAAAATTGTCCCGCTATTTTTTTAGCGTTACCCAATCCACCTTTTTCAAGAAAGAATCCGAATGAGATTCCGATTACAAAAGCAATAAGAAGACTAACCTCTGGACTAAATAATCCAAATTCAAAAAACGGTGCTGTCATGTCCATTGCCTCCTTACAAAGTATGCAATTGCGTAAGCTCCGGCGAAAATTGAAAGCATGAAAATCCAGCTCCCGGCATTCAACAACGCCCCTCCTGTTAACGCTTGTCCGCTTGTACATCCGCGTGCAATCTTTGCGGCATATCCCATCATCGTTCCGCCTATAAATGCAAAAATAAGACGCGTTCTTGAACCGATTCTCGGTCCTTTGTCGATTTTCAAATTCATTCTGCCTGAAAAATATCCCGATATCATTCCACCGACTGCAACGCCGATTATTTCAAAGACCACCCAATCAACAAGTGGATGTCCAAGCAGATTTTGCAAATAAGCATTATACATACTATTGGATTGAGCATGTTCGGGTGCAACAGTGTTAACAAGGAACGTTACGATAGAAGTAAACCCACCCGATGCACCGAGACCTCTCCCCATAATCACAAATGCGGCAAGGAGTGTGAGGCCCAATCCTATACCAGCGATATAAGGATTCCAATATTTTTTGTTTTCTGAGTTTGTCATTTCTGTCACCCTTATCAATCAGAATTAACATTTACCGGAGGTGTAACCGGGAGTGTATCATCATTCCCCCATTCTTGAATTGATCCATCATAAAACCGAGCATTATAACCGAGACAGCGAGCGACAAAATAAACCGGTGCAGCCCAAATACCCGAGCCGCAATATGTTACGACTGTTACTCCCTTTGAAACAAAATTATCTTCGAACAACTTTTGTAATTCAGACTTATCTTTAATAATAAATGGTTTATCATCCGACTGTATTTTAAAAAATGGAACATTAACTGCTCCTTGAATGTGCCCTCTCCTTGGGGAATTATGATCTTCCGCTGAACCGGAATATTGGTCTTCAGGCCTGGCATCAACAATCGCAACATTGGGATTATCAAGATTTTCAAGGATCCATTTCTTGTCCACAATAACATTCTTGTTAGCTTTCATTTTAAAATTACCGGGCTGGTATTCCGAAACTTTCGAAGTAATGACTCGATCTTCATTTTTCCATTGTGTAAAACCGCCGTTCAGAATGGAAGTCTGATCTCCCAAGCCTGAGTAATCCAATGCCATATAAAGTCTTGCCGCCATTAGTAATGCCATCTCATCACCATAACATATTACTATTTTCGAATCATTATCGATTCCCCATGATTTGATGACGGACTCTATTTTTTTATCATCTGGAAGTTCATGTCTTAATCCGTTTTCTTTATCAACAATAAGTTCACGAATTGAAATCAATCGTGCATTGGGAATATGTTCTTTCTCAAAATCTTCTTTTTTTCCGTAATGTAAAATTACCAGCTTCTCATGATTCAAATTTTTATCAAGCCATTCCGTTGATACAAGTTTATCGTTTTTAGTACTGTTG
>CAZKNM010000107.1:0-8243 GCA_964554135.1 uncultured Melioribacteraceae bacterium | reverse complement strand
GGCGGAGGGTGGGCAATTAACTTTACGTTGAAATATCCTGAGAAAGTGAATGCTTTAGTATTGGTTGGAGCCGTCGTTACCGGGTTAAGTTATTCAAGTCATTTACTTACTCGTGGTGGAAGGGTAGATTTAAATGAAATTTTCAAAGATCACGAGAAGTTTATACAATATTTCGGTTGGGATGATCCGTATGAAATTTATCCGAAAAACATAGAAGCAAAAAAGAAATTTTTTAATTGGCTCAAAACTAATCCGCAAAACGTAGCAGGTGCATTAGGTTATAATTCACTTCCACCGGAAAGAGCAGCTGTTAAATTCTTGAATGAAATTAAAGTCCCGACACTCACACTTGCAGGCGAGTACGATATTCCTGATGTACACGCACATTCAGGAGCCATCGAAGCCGGGATACAAAATGCGAAACGTGAAATTATTCCGAATGCTGCTCATCTAATACCGCTGGAACAACCGGTGGCCTTCAATGCTTCCGTTCTTAAGTTTTTAGACGGAATAGAATTTTTCAATCTCCTAAATTCAGAGGGAATTGAAAAAGCGGTTAACTATTTCTATATGAAACGGGATTCTGATCCAAGTTTAATTTTGTTCACCGAAGGAGAAATGAACGCATTGGGATATAGTTCTTTGCAAACCGGAAAAATAAAAGATGCCATTGCTCTATTTAAACTAAACACCATTGCCTATCCAAACTCTGGAAATGCATATGACAGTCTGGGTGAAGCTTATTTAGCCGATGGTCAGAAAGAGTTGGCGCTGAAAAACTATGAAAAAGCTTTGGAATTAAATCCTAATAATACCAACGCTCAACAAGTTTTAAAGGAATTAAAAGGGACAAAATAAAAACAGGTAAGTAGAAGTTATAAATTATGTGGGTGTGATATATGAAGATAAATCTATATTTAACTTTCATTCTGTTTCTCTTCGTGCATCAATGTTCGGTTCTAAATGCACAGTCTAATAGTCAATGCAGCGGGATCATAAATACTCTAAACAAATTTCAAGAAGGATACACAAATCGTGATACAACAGTTATCGATGATTATATACAAGATTTATTTGTCGAAGATGTGGTGATAATTGGTACCGGACCGAGTGAGTGGATAACTAACATTGACATGGCACACAGACTCGTTCTAAGCGATTGGAAATACTGGGGTGATGTAAAGCTGGATATTGATAATGCTAAAATTCAAATTCATAATGATGTTGCATGGGTAGCCGTTAAGGGAACGCTGACACGTAATTTCGAATCGGAAGATTACATTTATAACCAATACGGTTTAAGAGATATTCGAAGGATTATTGACAGTGAAAACTCAAATAAAACAAAACTTTTAGAAGTAATTACGGATGCCGCCGATATATTGTGGGAGGTTGAACTGGCAGGTTCTAAATTTATTTATCCATTGCGTATTGGGGCAAGTTTAGTACATGAAAACGGAAGATGGAAATTCAAGCAGATGCATTTTTCATATCCGCTTCCGAGGGACTTAATTTTGGAATAACTGTTTATTTGAAAACGAGAGGAATAATGAGTAGAAAAAAATATTTCAGTGTTAATTCGAATCAAATAGTCAGTGGTGTTATTTATTTGGACGATGCCAAAATCATTGCTCGAAAGACTCTTTCGGAGATGAGCTGAAATTCAAATAACCTTATTAAATGGGGAAGAATATAAAAAATGAAAAGATAATTAGGGGGATGAAATGAGGAATTCACTCTTTATGATCATAATTGTTATGGCTGGATTGCTGACTTTAAATATGCAAAATATGGCGCAAGAAAATGCATTTGTAATTTGTAAGGATAATCCGGTAAGTTGGCAAGGTTCTATCAGCTTCATTCTGCATATCGATAAGCCTTTAATAAACGGCTACGCTTCAGAGGAAAATTTCTCCCAGATTCTGGTGGAAATCCCGGGATTAGCTACCTGTGTTCTGGAAAGAAGCTACAGTAGTATTTATATTGCAATGGAATGGGACAGCATCGGGATTCATAACGGGTATGGTCTCCTGTTAACTGAATTGCCCGGACCTGAAAAATATCATATTCTGTTTACCTGGAATGCAAAAAGGGGATTATCAGACGGTTATTTCAACGGAATTCCTTTCAGAACGGAAAATCCTCGTTATTATGAGCCTTGGGAAGTATACGGAGTGGGAACTCGGTTTAATGTTCCATCAGGCCACAACCATGTCACCGATGTGGTTATATTAAACCGTTATATGCCTAAAGAAGAGGCGGTTATGCAGGTTCCGAAAGAGTTGAAAGGTAAACATAGTTATGTTCTGGGTCAGAGGGATTTCGTATCCCCGATAGATATCACCGGCAGACAGGGTAAATTACTATATTCATCGAGGATGAATGATGAAGCCAGTTTGAAAGGCTGGGTGCTAGAAGGACCGGCTGTAATTGATTTTGCGGAGAATAGCATGATAATGCGTTCAGAAATTCCTAGACCAAGTGATGGTTCCACAGGACATTTCAATTACTGGTGTCCCGAGGATTTTCCCTCAAACATTATTGTCGAATGGGAGTTCAAACCACTCTCGGACAAAGGAGTATGTCATCTCTTCTTCGCCGCAAAGGGGCAAAATGGGAAAGATATATTCGATCAGTTGCTTCCTCAACGAGACGGACATTTTCAGCAGTATATAAATGGTGTTATCAACAATTATTTCTTTATTTACTTTTCCAACAACAGGAGGATGCGAACGAGCAACATGGCAACAACCTGGTTGGAGAAGTCGAGCAAGCAGTCGGTCTTGGCTCTTGGTCAAATTGGGGTCACACCTGGTGAGAAGGAATTTCACAAAATACGTATGGTTAAAGACGGAGCCCATATGCAGATTCTTGTGAATGGGAAAGTTTGTATTGATTACACCGATCCTGGAAATGATCGGTGGGGACAGGTAATGGACGGCGGTAAGATAAGTTTCCGTCAGATGGCTGTAACTATGGCAGCTTATCGGAATTTTAATGTTTGGGAACTGCTATAGTCTTATGCCGATAAAACGATGGTTCAATTCATTTGATATTTAACAGGGTGATAAGAGAATTTTGTAGAGATAAATTCAAAGGAAATAACAAATGGAAATTAAAATGAAAATAATATTTTATATTTTTTGCTTGCTTTCTTTTCTGTCTGATTGTTTGTATTCACAAGAAGTCGAATTCAAAAAATTCACTGGTCCTTATTTTGGGCAGAAACCACCGGGAATGAAACCGGAAATTTTTGCGCCGGGTATTGTATCAACCGGCGCAAATGAGTTGAATATTTGTTTTTCACCGACTGGCGATGAAATGTTTTACTTTGTTACCGGACCGGCATATAGTCCGAGAATTATTCTTTCATCCAGGATTGAAAACGGAACATGGGCTACACCAACTGAACTTCCCTTTTTTGATAAAAATCGTACTGATTCATATCCGTTCCTGACACCCGACGGCAACAAATTATTTTTTAACTCGTCACGTAATTATGATGGGATAGATGAATCGGGACACGGACGTCATCACGAAATATGGTTTGTTGAAAGAAATGATGGTTTATGGAGCGAACCGCAAAAAATTGATTTCGGAGGTGAGTATAGGGGAATAGGAACATTCCCTTCTGTAGCTTCGAGCGGGAATATCTATTTCAATGCAGGATTCGATAGAGATGTATCCGATATTTATTATTCAAAATATGAAAACGGAATTTACTCAACACCCGAAAGGTTAAGTAACGCTGTTAATAGTGATGATCGAGATTTCCATCCCTATATTGCACCGGATGAAAGCTACCTGCTTTTCGATTCTTTCAGAGAAGAAGACAGCTTCGGCGGGCAGGATATATTTATCAGTTTCCGTGATGAAGAAGGCAACTGGGGCAAAGCATTAAACATCGGGGATAAAGTAAACACCGCAAATTCCGAACTGCGCCCTTATGTTACATTTGATGGGAAATATCTCTTCTTCATAAGCAGTAGAATGAATGAAAGTAAATTGTCTGAAACTTCGATGACAGGCAGCGAGATAGTCAAATTAATTAATAGTCCCGGTAACGGACTGCAGGATATTTATTGGATTGATGCAGGCTTTATTAACGAATTAAAACCAGACTAATATAATTATTTGGTGAGAGAATGAAACAATTTATAATAACAGTAATTTGTTCAACAATATTGATTTTTATTGCATCGAACGGTTTAGCTCAAAACCAAGGTGATCCGATTATAAACGGTTACTATTATAAGATTTTTTCCAAAATTTTAAATGAAGAACGTACGCTTCTTATACATCTACCGGATGGGTATGAGAAATATACAAAGTGTTATCCGGTTATTGTACAACTTGACGGTTATGAACAAATTTATTTATCTCGTTTAGCAGAAGCGAATCGATTATTGGATGAAGATTTAATACCTGAATTTATATATGTCGCCGTTGCAAATATTGATCGTAACCGCGATATGTATCCTTTTAAAACGCCTTATCACAGAACTGCAGGCGGTGCTGATAATTTTGTGAAATTTATTTCCAATGAATTAATACCTTTTATCGATACAAAATTCAGAACATCATCTCATAGAACACTTATTGGATTTTCTGCCTCCGGGCTGTTTACGTTCTATTATTTTTTAACTAAACCGGAGACTTTCGATGCTTATCTTGCATGTAGTCCGGCAATATCTTTCGATACTGAATATTTTGTAGGAAAATTGAGAAGATTTGTCGTTGAAAATGGAACTATGAATAAAACACTGGCAATTGTTTACGGCAGTGCCGAAGGGAATACATACTATGGTGATCAATATTATTTCGATATGCACAAATGTCTTGGTAAAATCACTAACATTTTGAAAAATGAATCACCCAGAGGACTCGATTGGAGTGTAACACCAATAATAGGCGGTTTGCACGTGCCGAACGGTTGTGTATATGAAGGACTAAAAAAAGTTTTCTTGGGATGGAAACCATATATGCCCCCCGAAATTATCTCCGCAGGTGGCTTCTATGATTTTAACAATAACCTGTCAGTATCAATTAAATTAAACAGTGACGATATATATTTCACTTTGGATGGTACGGAACCTACAAGGCAGTCAATTAAATATAACAGCGAAATTATTCTCGATAAACCGGCAATTATCAAAGCAAAAATATTCGGCGAAAAATATGGAGAGAGCACAACTGCTGTTGCCGAATTCAAACCGTCACTTCCTTTTGAAAAGGTCCTTCCGTCAGGTATATTAAGGCGTGGACTAAGATACAATTATTACGAAGACTATTATTTTCAATCACGCTTGCCCGATTTTGAAAATATTACAATTGTTGAATCGGGGACAACCAATAGAATAAATATAGAAATGAAAAAACGGTATGAAGGTTTTGCCGTTACTTTTGATGGAATAATTGATATACCGACCGACGCTTCTTATATATTCACTATAAACTCGAACAGTGAAAGCAAATTACTGATTGATGGGAATATTGTAATTCATAAAGAGCCGGGGCATGGGCATAACCAAAAAAGTGGAATTGTTTTGTTGAAAGAAGGTTATCACAAAATTAAGATTCAATACGTGGGGCCTGCATTTCTAAAAAAATTGGATTTAGCTCTTTATGTTGAAAGTCCGACTACCGAAAAGCAGGAAGTGCCAAGAGGATGGCTGTTCCACGATGAGTAGAAGTGGGTATAAAGAAATATTAATGAAAATCTAATAAAATATGAAGGATATACAATGAAATCGATTTATAATTTATGTAAGAGAATGTTTATTAGTTTAATGATTATGACGTTTTACTCCCAGATGCTATACGGGCAGTTAGACAAAGTTCATATCGAATATGAAAGATTGAGTGAGAAGGTACTCGTTGTATGGGGAGGTAAAATTTATAAGGATCAAGTCGTTGCAATTGCAACCGAAAAAGGTATTGTGCTGATCGACGCGGGTAAAGCCCCGACATTAACAGCTGAGTACAGAAAAATAATTGAACGTGAATTTGGGCGGAATGATTTTATCTATATAATTAACACTCACTATCACTTCGATCATTCAAGCGGCAATCAGGTATTCCCGGAAGCAAAAATAATTGCACACGAAAAATCCCCGGCATTGATGAAGGAGTGGGCGGAAAACAGGCAAAACTTTGTCGATACAAGACGCACAAATCAGATGATTCAATGGGCAAATCAACTGGCAGAAACTGATCCAGAAACCGAACAATGGTACAGGCTGAACGACTATTTGACCACCGGCAAAGTTATGCTCGAAGATTATGAAAATAATTACAATTTGACTCTTCCTAACATTACATTTAGCGATCGTATGACACTGGATTTGGGTGATGTAACTCTTAAACTTTATTATTGGGGAGAGGGATTTCACACAGGTGACGATATTTTGATTTATTATCCCGAAGAAAAACTACTATTTTCAGGCGATCTCTTTTATAAAGGAAATTTCGGTTTTGCATTTCTGCCTAAGTTCGATATCGAAAGATGGATTGCAATTCTCGATGAATTATTCACAGATCCCAATAATATAGAATGGATATATGATTGCCACAACGGGAGAATGCCGAGTAGTTACATTTCCCTGTATCACAAATACATGAAGGATGTTTGGAATTCATTAAAAGATTCAAAAGATAGGGGCGAGAAGCTTGAAACGGTTTTGGATAATTATTCATATGAGAAAAAATTTTTATATATAATTAAGTCGGGTTTGGAAGAAGATGTTCTTAAACGAGCACATGCCAATAATTTAAAATTCACATGGTATTGTATTAACGATACTCAATCTGCAGCTGAATTACTTTCTAAGATAATCTATGAATCAGGTATTGACGCTGCACTGAAAAAATATAGCGAACTTAAAGATCAATCTGAACCTGATTATTTCTTTGATGAAAATGAATTCAACCGTTTGGGCTACGGATTAATGGCTCAAGACAAAATTTTGGAGGCCATAGAAATTTTTAAAATAAATGTTGCAAAATTTCCCGAATCATGGAATACATATGATAGCTTTGGGGAAGCATTAATGAAAGCAGGAAGAAACAAAGAAGCAATTGAAGCTTATGAAAAATCGCTTCAATTGAATTCTGAAAACAATAATGCGGTCGAACAATTGAAAAAATTAAAAGAACAAAAATAATTTGTTCAGTTAAGAAGGAGGATTGTGATAACCAAAGTTAACCATCTGCGAATAATTATTTTATCTACATTTATAATGCTAATGTTAAATAGCTTTGCATTAGCACAGTACAATACAGCTTCGGGTAGTGAAATTATCACTATATATTCCGAGATTCTTAAAGAGGATAGAGAAATTATTGTGCTACTGCCGGATGATTATTATACATCAACTAAACGGTATCCAATCCTTTTTATCCTTGATGCGGAAGGAGAAACTAGGTTTAATCTATCGGTTGCCGCTTATACTTATTATACTGGTATCCGCCATTTACCGAAAATGATTATTGTCGGAATACCCAACACAAATCGAACAAGGGATATTTCACCATATAAAATCGAACAACGAAAATCTTCTGGCGGTGGAGAAGCTTTTCTGAATTTTATTAACGCTGAACTTATTCCGTATATTGATAATAATTATAGAAGCAACAATTTTGGAATACTTTTCGGCGGATCGTCGGCAGGAACATTTGTCATATATGCATTATATAGTGGATCCGATTCAATTAATGCCTGTATTGCGAACAGACCTGCTTTGAATAGTACCTCCGAAATTACATGGGATTCAGAAATCATTTTCGAAAGAATGAATGAATTCTTGAAAACACAAAACTGTTATAACAAATCTCTTTATATCGATTATGGTAGTAGAGAAGATGAATATCATGATCCTAAACCGATTCATCGATTGGCTGATTTGATAATGAAAAAATCTCCTGAAAGTTTCCGATTTAAAATTCAAGAGACAGAAGAAAGCGGGTACCGGTCGGCAGAAAGTCTTGCAAACGGGCTTTTATGGATTTTTAATTCTTGGTACTACTCGGCTGATTCATTGTTTATAAACGGATTTAGAGGGATTAAAAGCCATGTAAATAATTTGTCGGACATTTTCAATTTCCAAATTATTGTTGCCGATTTGCTTTCCGAGAGTGAACTGAACATGTTCGGAAATAGATTTCTTGAGCGAAACAACATCGATGAAGCAATTCGTCTGTTCCGTTACGCATTGGAAATTTATTCCGAATCTTCGGACACTTAC
>CAZKNM010000106.1:0-8292 GCA_964554135.1 uncultured Melioribacteraceae bacterium | reverse complement strand
GAGGAAATTTAATGTTTTACTCAGAAAATCGATCTTTAAGGTGATTATGTATTTAACGAAGGTTCAAAAATTCTATTTCCAAAAGCTGAATCCCCTGTTACTTCGACATTGTCCGGATCATTAAGCCTTTCTTCATTAACTTAATTATCAAAAAAATATTTTGGAGTATATATGTGTGGTATAGTGGGTTATATCGGCGAAAAAAATTGCGTCCCTTTATTAATTGAAGGATTGAAAAGGTTGGAATATAGAGGCTACGATTCTGCCGGTATTGCTGTTATTAACAATGATATAAGTCAAGTTGTGAAAACAAAAGGTAAAGTATCCGTTCTGGAAAAAGAAGTAATGGGCATGAACTTGAATTCAAATCTCGGTATTGCACACACCCGCTGGGCTACTCACGGTATTCCCAGCAGAATAAACGCACACCCTCATTTTAACAACGATAAAAGTTTATTCTTAATACACAACGGGATAATCGAAAATTATACTCTTATTAAGCAGAGATTATTGAAAGAAGGAATGAAATTCATCACGGAGACGGATACCGAAGTACTTGTAAACTTAATAGACAGCTATTTGAAGAAGAAACATAATTTATTCCAAGCTGTAAGGTATGCATTGAATGAAGTTGAGGGAACTTATGGAATTGCCGTTATTAGTAAGAATGAACCGGATAAAATAATTGTTGCACGCAAAGGTTCGCCGCTTGTTTTAGGTATCGGAGACGGTGAAAATTTTATAGCATCGGATGTAAATGCGCTGATTGCTTACACAAAGCAGGTTGTATATCTCGAAGACAATGAAATGGCGGAAGTTTATAAAGATAGATTTATAGCAAAGACGATAAGTGATGAAGCAATTGAAAAAGAGATTCAGGAGATTACGTTAAGCCTCGAAGAGATAAGTAAAGGCGGTTATCCTCATTTCATGTTGAAAGAAATTATGGAGCAGCCGGAATCGATTTATAATTCAATGCGTGGAAGATTATTATTCAAAGAAGGTTCGTCAAAATTAGGAGGCTTACAGGGATTCGAAGATAGGATAGCTAATTCCAGAAGAATAATACTTACTGCCTGCGGTACTTCTTGGCATGCCGCTTTAGTTGGGGAATATATGCTTGAGCAGTATACAGGCATACCGGTTGAGGTTGAGTACGCTTCCGAGTTTAGGTATCGGAACCCGATTCTCAGTGAAAAAGATACGGTGTTTTTCATTTCTCAAAGCGGAGAAACACTTGATACTCTTGCAGCTTTGAAGGAAGCAAAACGCAAAGGATCATTGGCCTTAGGTATATGTAATGTTGTAGGAAGTTCTATAGCACGCGAAAGTAAAGCCGGCGTATATATCCATGCCGGACCGGAAATCGGAGTTGCATCTACAAAAGCATTTACATCCCAGTTAATAGTTCTTGCTCTTATCACTCTGCTTATTGCACGTAAAAAGAGTATGGATGTCGTTGAAGGGAAGAAGATACTGAAAGAATTAGATAGTCTACCCGATAAAGCACATGAAATTCTCCAGCTGAACGATCAAATTGAAAAACTGGCGGATGAATTTGTAAATGCTAAGAATTTTTTATATCTCGGAAGAGGATATAACTTCCCCGTAGCACTGGAAGGTGCTCTCAAACTGAAAGAGATTTCTTATATTCATGCGGAAGGTTATCCGGCAGCAGAAATGAAACACGGTCCCATTGCACTTATTGACGATAATATGCCGGCCGTGTTTATTGCATGTAAGGAAGATCCGATTTATGGTAAAGTTATCAGCAACATAGAGGAAGTGCGTGCAAGGAAAGGAAAAATCATTGCCGTTGCATCTATTGGCGACAAGAATATCGATACGCTGGTTGATTACTCAATTAAAATACCGGAAACCATACCTATGCTGACACCGGTTTTATCCGTTATACCGCTTCAATTGTTGGCTTATCATATTGCCGTTAAAAAAGGGTTGGATGTTGACCAACCGAGAAATTTAGCAAAGAGTGTAACTGTTGAATAAAAGGAGAAATTATTTATGACACGTAAGAATGTTCTTATTATGGGCGCAGCTGGGCGCGATTTTCACAATTTTAATGTTTACTTCAGGGATAACGATAATTACAATGTTGTAGCCTTTACCGCTACGCAAATCCCAAATATTGAAGGAAGGGTATATCCCAAAGAATTGTCGGGTAAACTATATCCCAAAGGAATTAAAATTTATGAAGAGTCCAAGTTGCTTGAATTAATTAAAAAATTAAAAGTTGATGAAGTAGTTTTCTCTTATTCCGATGTTCCTTTCAATTATGTTATGACCAAAGCTTCTATTGTAAATGCTGCCGGTATTTCTTTCAAATTGTTAGGTAGTGATGAAACAATGATTAAGAGTTCAAAACCGGTTATCTCTGTATTAGCAGTAAGAACAGGTTCCGGTAAATCTCAAACCTCCCGCAAGATTGTAAAAATATTACAAGCAGCAGGCAAAAAAGTTGTGGCTATCCGTCATCCTATGCCTTATGGTGATCTGGTAAAACAAAAAGTTCAGCGTTTTGCATCTTTAGCCGATCTTAAAAAACATAATTGTACGATAGAAGAAATTGAAGAGTACGAACCGCATATTGCACGCGGCGGCGTTATCTATGCAGGAGTTGATTATGAAGCCATATTGAGAGAAGCAGAAAAAGAAGCGGATGTGATTTTATGGGATGGCGGGAATAACGATATGTCTTTCTATAAATCGGATGTTACTTTCACCGTTGTCGATCCGCACAGACCTGGGCATGAACTTACCTATTATCCTGGGAATACATCATTAAGAATGGCTGATGCTGCTATTATCAACAAGATCGATTCTGCTTCGCCTGAAGATATTTTGACGGTCATGAACAATATTAGAACGGTGAATCCTAATGCAACTATTATCGAAGGCGCTTCACCGATTATTGTAGATAAACCTGAAATAATAAGAGGGAAAAGAGTTTTGGTAGTTGAAGATGGTCCGACTTTAACTCACGGTGAAATGAAATACGGTGCAGGTACAGTTGCAGCGCAAAAGTTAGGTGCTTCTGAAATTGTTGATCCCAGGCCATACACAGTTAAATCGATAACCGAAACCTTTAAGAAGTATCCCAACATCGGTATTTTATTACCAGCTATGGGTTACGGCAAAGCTCAGATTAAGGACCTTGAAACTACAATCAATAAGACAAAATGTGATTCGGTTGTCATCGGTACGCCTATCGATTTGGGCAGACTATTGAAGATAAACAAACCTTCTACCAGAGTGATGTATGAATTACAAGAGATCGGAGCGAATACATTGGAATCAGTCCTTAAAGAAAAAGGAATATTATGAAGAAAGTAGCAGTTGTTGCTTTCGGTGGTAATGCTTTATTAAGGAGTAATCAACTAGGCACAATTGATGAACAGGAAAAGAATTCATATGATACTTGTCTTAAAGTGATCGAGTTGTTGAAGAAAGACTATAACATTGTTATCACTCACGGAAATGGCCCTCAGGTTGGAAATATATTATTAAGGAACGAAGCCGGATACGATCAATATAAACTCCCGAAAATGCCTTTGGATATCTGCGTGGCTGATTCGCAAGGGCAGATCGGTTATATGATTGAGCGTCAGATGCGAAATGCACTGAATGAGAAGAAGATTCGGAGAAATGTTGTTGCAATAATTACGGAAGTTTTAGTAGATAGGAAAGATCCGGCATTTGATAATCCTACCAAACCTATCGGACCGTTTTACCTCAGAGAAGAAGCAGAACTTTTAGCGAAAGCTAATAACTGGGTGTTTAAGGAAGATGCAAGGAAACGTGGATGGAGGAAAGTAGTAGCCTCTCCAAGACCGATTGATATTTTGAATAAGAAAATAGTGAGGGATCTGGTTAGGAAAGGACATATTGTCGTAACCGTCGGCGGTGGAGGAATACCGGTTTATAAACATAAAAATAATTTCCTTGAAGCAATTGAAGCTGTGATAGATAAAGATCTTGCATCGGCTCTGCTGGCAAGTGCAATTGGAGCTGATACTTTTTTTGTTCTCACTGATATTTCGAAAGTATACGTAAACTTTAATAAACCGAATCAAAAACCATTGGATGTGATAACTGTTAACGAAGCAAAGAAGTATTTGGAAGCAGGTGAATTCGGTGCAGGGAGTATGGGACCGAAAGTTGAAGCCGCTATTCATTTTATCGAACATGGCGGTAAAGAAACAATTATAACTGAAGCCGATAGATTAGCAGATGAAAATTGCGGTACGAGAATAGTAAAAGAATAATGGGGAGAATATAATGGCTGTCAATCTTAAAAACAGAAATTTTCTAAAACTTCTGGATTTCACTCCTGAAGAAATCAAATATTTATTAGAACTATCGAAGGAATTAAAGAAAGCAAAATATGCAGGTATGGAAATTCAGAAACTGAAAGGAAAAAACGTAGTACTTCTTTTTGCAAAAGACTCTACAAGAACAAGGTGTGCTTTTGAAGTTGCGGCACTCGACCAAGGAGCCGGTGTTACTTATATAGGCCCATCGGGATCTCAAATGGGTAAAAAAGAATCTATGAAAGATACTGCAAGAGTTTTGGGAAGGATGTACGACGGAATTGAATACAGAGGTTTTGGTCAAGAGATTGCGGAAGAACTCGCCACTCATGCAGGTGTTCCGGTTTGGAATGGTCTAACAAATGAATTCCATCCTACACAAGTGCTTGCCGATTTATTAACAATCATGGAGCATACTGATAAATCATTAACAGAGCTTACACTTGCATATCTTGGTGACGCAAGAAACAACATGGGTAATTCTTTGATGGTAGGTTGTGCAAAAATGGGTATGAAATTTAATGCCGTTGCACCTAAAAATTTGTGGCCGAATGAAAACTTGGTAAAACAGTGCAAAGAAATTGCTAAGGAAACAGGTGCATCGATTGATTTAACTGATGATCCGGTTAAAGGTGTTAAAGGAGTTGATTTCTTGTATACAGACGTATGGGTTTCTATGGGTGAAGCGGAAGAGGAATGGGAAAAACGAATCAAGTTAATGAAACCTTACCAGGTAAATATGGATATGATCAAAAATACCGGCAAGACTAACGTTAAATTTTTACATTGTCTTCCGGCTTTCCACAATAGTGAGACTACAATTGGTGAAGATATTTATAAGAAATTCGGGCTTGAAGCTATGGAAGTTACAGACGAAGTGTTCGAGTCGGAACATTCGATTGTTTTTGACGAGGCTGAAAATAGGCTTCATACAATAAAAGCAGTAATGGTTGCGACATTAGGGGAGTTAGCCGGTATCTAAAGTGATAGAAGATTTTTTTGTTTTCTTTTTAGTATATTCAGCGTAAGAAATTTTCCTTTTGTGTTTCTTTGAAAAATATTTATTTTTGGACTCAAAAATTAAGGGCAGATAGCTCAGTCGGTAGAGCAAAGGACTGAAAATCCTTGTGTCGGCGGTTCGATTCCGTCTCTGCCCACCCAAGGCGACAAACCGAAGTCGCCTTTTTTATTTTAAAAATCTTATTAAGTATTGATTAACCGCTTGCCCCGCCGTAGCAAGGTGCAGGCGGGGAGCCGGATTTTTTATTTTAACTTATTCTTCTGATTATAGATTGAGTTTCAATTCAGTAGTCATTATTTTGCAAAAAATATAAATTCACTATTGAGAATAAACATGTTTAAGTTTATTAGAAATAATTTTGGACCTTTCTTTGCCGGAGTATTTTTCACAGTCTTCGTTTTATTAATAATAGCAGTTGTTTACTTATATAGTGTGAATGCAAGTTTAAGGCAGGAAGTAGCAGATTTTCAAAGAAAATTGAGTGATGTTGAGATAAAAGTAGTTCCTCCTGAGGAAAGGGTTCAGGATAGTATAAATGTGACCGATGTGCAGCCAGTTTTCAATTTCGATAATTGGAATAAACTCAGGGTAAACATTGGTAGCGATGAGGTTAAAAGATTGTTGGGCAAACCAAGTCAAATAATAGCATGGATTGATTCCTCCGCTTACATTTATAGATATTCTAACGGAGAAGGGCAAATCTATTTTAACCGCTTGAAACGTGTAAGAGGGTGGAGGAGACCGGAATTCTAATTTTCCTTTTTCATAAGATTAAATTTGAAATTCATCATTGTTAACTGTTCTCACCATGCTGTTTGAAATTTGTAATTCTTACAATCCATATCGATATAATAACGTGTAATTCAACAAAAAGATTTTTTATTACCAATTGTTAAGTTGAATTAGGAAACTATCCTACTTATATTTCAAAATAAAAAATTAAAGGACGTATGAAAGAAAAAGTAGTTTTACAAACGGCTTTCAATAACCTGAATCTTTTTAAGCGTGGTAAAGTAAGGGAAATGTACGATCTAGGTGATTATTATTTGATGGTATCTTCCGATAGAATCTCTGCTTTCGATGTTATTATGAATGAAGGAATTCCGGGTAAGGGAACCGTGCTCACTCAAATTTCTGAGTTTTGGTTTAACCATGTAAAGGATATACTTAGTAACCATCTTATCACAACAGATGTAGAAGAATATCCCGCGGTATGTCAACCATATAAAGATATATTAAACGGTCGTTCTATGCTGGTAAAAAAAGCCGAGTTGATTCCTTTAGAATGTATCGTAAGGGGATATATTTCGGGTTCGGGCTGGAATGATTATAAAAAAACTGGTAAAATTTGCGGGATAGACCTTCCAAAAGGATTAGTAGAATCGGAAAAGTTACCGAAACCGATTTTTACTCCATCTACGAAAGCCGAAATTGGAGATCATGACGAAAACATCACAGCAGAAGAAGCGGAGAAAATTGTCGGCAAAGAGATTTTTGATTTTCTTAGAGAGAAGGCAATAAGGATATATAAGAAAGCTTATTATTATGCATATGAACGGGGAATAATAATAGCAGACACAAAGATGGAATTCGGATTTTATGAAGGTAAAATTATATTGATTGATGAGTTGTTCACACCGGATTCGTCGCGGTTTTGGCCTAAAAATCAATACGAAAAAGGGAGAGCTCAGATGAGTTACGATAAGCAATATGTGCGGGATTATTTATTGTCTATTAATTTTAATAAAAAACCTCCAGCACCAACTTTACCGGAAGAAGTAATATCCAATACAAGTAAAAAATATAAAGAAGCATTATTCCAATTAACAAGTAAAAGAATAGATTAATGCTTCCTATCACGATAAAAGTTAAAGAAGGGAAATTTCTTTTTGTAGAGTGGGATGATAAAACCACTAACGCAATCAAATTAAAGAACCTAAGACATTTTTGTCCGTGTGCTTCATGTAAGTCGGATCGTGAACAGTATAGTAAAAGTTATATTCCGATATTTAACGATGACCAGGTGACGTTGAGTGATATAGAAGTAATCGGTCATTATGCAGTAAAGATAATTTGGAAGGATGGACACGCCGCCGGAATTTATGAATTTGGCTTTTTGAAACAATTATCTGATAAAAACCAGAAATAAATTTATGCTTTTACCTAATCAATTAACGACATTAAGAATTATTCTCACACCGGTATTCTTATTTCTATTTTTATCGGAAGATCCGTTTTATAAGCAGCTTTCTTTAATCGTTTATATTTTGGCAGCTATCACCGATTGGTATGACGGCTGGCTAGCTAGGAAATTCAATTATATAACTGCTTGGGGTAAATTTATGGATCCCCTTGCCGATAAGATACTTACATCTGCA
Organism: uncultured Melioribacteraceae bacterium; assembly: GCA_964554135.1. GTDB lineage: Bacteria > Bacteroidota > Ignavibacteria > Ignavibacteriales > Melioribacteraceae > CAZKNM01. The sequence goes on along the minus strand of CAZKNM010000106.1, from coordinate 565 downwards.
GCATTTTTAGCTTTTGTAATTCTGGGTGTACTTGAGTTATGGATGGTGATAATCATTGTTGTACGAGATTTTTTAGTTACGGGTTTGAGATTGTTTGCCGATTCTAAAAAAATAAATTTTTCTACGAGTAATCTTGCAAGGACAAAAACCTTTATCCAGATGGCGTTCATATATTATTTATTGCTTGTGTACACTGCAATATCTTTTGCACCATTGTATAAGGGAAACGAAAAGATATTTGCAGTATTAACCGATCCCCAGTTAGTTTATTACTCCATGCTTTTTGTAACACTCTTAACTCTATATTCAGGGATATCTTACATTTTCAACAATCGCATATTAATTTTACAGCTATTCTCATTTGAAAATAAAAATTCTTGAAAAAATTTTAGGTTCGGGATTTTTAACTGGGTATATCCCTTTTGCACCGGGCACGTTCGGCAGTTTAGCCGCAGTTATAATTTATCTGATTCCGGGATTTGAACGACCGGAGATTATTATTCCTATGATCCTAATTTTCTTAGTATTAGGTGTAAAAATCGGTGATAAATTTGAAGTAGTTTAC
>CAZKNM010000105.1:0-8492 GCA_964554135.1 uncultured Melioribacteraceae bacterium | reverse complement strand
AGTTTATGCAATACCTAAGTCCGGTCGGTTCGGGTCCGTCTTCAAAAACATGCCCGAGGTGACCGCCACATTTACTGCAGACTACTTCCTTGCGGTGCATACCGTGGCTGTAATCATCCTGTATACTTACATTGCCGCCCTTTATCACATCATAGAAACTAGGCCAGCCGCAGCTAGATTCAAATTTCGTATCCGATCCAAATAGAAACAGCCCGCATGCCGCACATGAATAAGTTCCGGGTTCCTCTGAATTCCAAAACTTACCCGTAAACGGGCGCTCGGTTCCCTTTTCCCTGAGCACGTAATATTGTTCGGGTGAAAGGAGTTTTTTCCATTCTTCATTTGATTTGGTTACCTTATCCGTCATACCGTTTTCCTTTGCATAAGTCATGTTGGATTTATTTTTGGTCTTGATTGAATCAGCCTCGGTTAGAGACTTATTTATATTGCTATCGATGAAGCCCGATAAAATAAAAGCAAAAAATATTGCTAATATTAATAGATAATCTCTCATTTGCATCAACGCCTCCTCATTGAGTATTATATATCACTAAACGAATTTTTTTCTTACAAAGTTTCAGGTTTCAACAGAAATATTAAAAAGATGGATTGAAGATTTTAGTCAAAGACGGTATGCGCTACATTCTTTTGCGGTATTCATTGGCTTCCATTTCGGAATTAAAATAACCGATCCTCACGCGGTACCACGTTCCCCCTTTCTGCGGAATGTAAGCTTCAACCACGAAAGCATTATGACCGCGGCTGCGCAATTTTTGTGCTTCACTCTCTGCAATACTCTTTTGCCTCCACGATGAAACCTGGAAGCAGAATAAATTTCCGTCGGTGAAAATCGTATTGGTTACATTCCTTTCATTCGCATCATTATATTTTGCAGTCCCGGAAGGAGAACCGGAAGTAATGGTATTAGACCGGCTAGGTGGATAAGTAGATGTATCTTTTTCACGTACATCATCGGCACTCTTATCTTGAGTATTTTTTAGAACTACAATATCACTATTACGGTTGGGCTGCAGCGGCTGCTGGGCTGTTTGGTTAACTTGATTACCTGTGACAATATCGCTTTCACTTTCCGGTTTTGTTATTTCATCGCTTTTATCCTGCGTCAAGGAATCCATTAAACTGAAGTTGTTCAGCCGCTGGCTGACTTCTTCATGTAATGAAGAATCAAATGCAATTTGATCTGGAGATATTACGTTATCACCCGTATTGTCAAGGTTTCCCGAGTTTATATAGTTTTGTGCTTTGTTTAAGAGAACCTCCAGCGAAGTATTTTCCTGGATGGGTATAGAAAAATTATCCCTTCCCCCGATCGGGCGGGGCGTGGATGACTCACCTATTATTCTTCCTTGTGGATCATAGAACAATGCACCGATCGTAGAATACCGCCTTGTGATATTATTAATAAGATATTGCGTTTTAACGTGAGATACAGGTCTGGTCAGCGGCTCGATGTTTTGCGGAGTTTGATATACTTCTAGGCTCCAAAGAGAGATTTGATTTTCCAAATACCTGATGCTTGTCGTATCTAAATAGACAACTTTATCTCCAAGGTCCTGAACCACCGCCCAGCGTTTACCGATGTATTGAGCATCAAGTTTTATGCTTATTATAAGGAAAGAAACAAATATGATGTGATACTTAAATTTCATGAGCATAACCAACCTAAAAGTAAAAACTTCTTATCATTTTCACCGACTGTTAATTTAAGCAAATTTTAGAATACTATCAGAATTTATAACTTTGCACTTTATGCGGTTTTGATATTTTATATAACAATGGAAATTGTACCACGTTCCAATCATATTGAATTCAAAATATTAATGCAATATCACTTGTGAATATAATTCATTACGCAAGTTTCTTGGAGAATTAGAAGATTTTGTACTGAAATTCTTGACATTAAGACAAAGATATGATAATTTCCCGAAAAATTTTTTGAAATTTATGCTCACTGAATTCGGCAAGATTTTCATTTTTATCATCATAGCAATAATCTTTGTAATCGTCGCCATTCTTTCCGCAAAAATTGTCCGACCCGACAGAAAAACACAAGAGAAACTTACAACATATGAATGCGGTGAAGAACCGGAAGGCACACCCTGGATTAAATTCAATATAAGGTTCTACGTTGTTGCACTTATCTTTTTGATATTCGATGTTGAAGTCGTTCTCCTCTTCCCATGGGCTTTAACTTATAAAGATTACGGTGTGTATGGATTCGTTGTCGGCATAATTTTCTTAATTATACTTTTTATCGGTATGGCATACGAATGGCGAAAGGGTGATTTGGAATGGGCAAGACCTCAACCGAAACCGCCCGTACTCCAAAATGTCAAACAAAATAAAAGTACAAAGGAAAGTGACTCTAAATAAACTTTATTGTTTCTATTAAAGAATAATTAATATGGGCTTACTAGACAAAGAATTTTCCGACGGTAATATAATAATCGCACGAACAGAAGATGTATTGAACTGGGCGCGCCTGTCATCACTGTGGCAGCTCCACTTCGGTTTAGCGTGTTGTGTTTTCGAGATGATGGCTGCTTCTGCTTCTCATTATGATCTGGATAGATTCGGTGTGTTTCCCCGCCCTACTCCAAGGCAAGCCGATTTGATTATTATTTCCGGTACCGTCACTTTAAAGATGGCTTTGCGTATCAAAAGATTATATGAACAGATGTCCGATCCTAAATATATTATCTCGATGGGAAGTTGTTCAAATTCAGGCGGTCCTTATTGGGAACACGGGTATCACGTTTTAAAAGGTGTCGACCGAATCATTCCGGTCGACGTTTACGTACCCGGATGCCCGCCGCGTCCTGAAGCATTACTCGAAGGTTTATTAAAACTGCAGGAAAAGATTCGAACCGAAACATTAAGGAAAAAGAAAGCTTAATGAAAAAATCCGAAGAGATTTTCGAAATTCTTAAACAACAATTTTCAGATGCAGTAATCGAACTGAAAACCGACTTGCCGGTTGAACCTATCATTATTATTGATCCTATGAAAATAGATAAAATCGGTTTGTTCTTAAGAGACACAAATGAACTAGAATTTGATACTCTTTTAGTTCTTTCGGGAGTTGATGAAGCTGACGGAGAAAAGGTTAAAGAAGGGGATGGATCAGAGACAATCACCGGCGGTAAGCTCAGTGTCTACTATCATCTCCATTCGACTAAGTTAAACCATAAAGTAACTTTAAAAGTCGTAACACCGAGAGAAAATCCTGAGGTAGCTTCGGTTGAAAGTATATGGAAAGCGGCAAACTGGCATGAACGCGAGGTATATGACATGTTCGGTGTTAAATTTCACAACCATCCCGATCTGCGGAGAATTTTACTGCCGTATGATTGGGAAGGCGGATATCCTTTAAGAAAAGATTTCAAAGTCCCCGAATTTTATAGAGGGATGAAGATTCCTTATTAGCAATGAGTAAGAATATGCGCGACTTTAAAAAATTAGCTGCATGGCAGAAATCCCGGGAATTGGTGAACAATATATATGAGGTTACAAAGAAGTTTCCAAAGGAAGAAGTTTTCGGTTTAACAAATCAGGTAAGAAAATCGGCGGTATCAATTACATCGAATATTGCCGAAGGTGCCGGTAGAAGTTCAAATAAAGAATTTAAAAATTTTTTAGAAGCGGCGAATTCCTCTGCTTTCGAGTTAGAGACACTGTTAATCTTAGCAACGGATCAAGGATATTTTTGGAAGAGCGATCTCGAAATTTTAGCTGAAAAAATTCATGAGATACAAAAATTAATTCACGGTAATATAAAACCTTCAAAATCAAAACGTGCTTGATGTCTGATACAAAAATGAAAACCGAACAAATGATCTTGAACATGGGTCCTCATCACCCGTCTACGCATGGTGTATTGAGACTTGAACTGGAATTAGAAGGTGAATTAGTAATAAACGTGATACCTCACATCGGTTACTTGCATAGATGTTTCGAAAAACACGCTGAAGCAATGACCTATCCTCAGGTACTTCCCTATACCGATAGACTGGATTATGTTACATCGATGTATAACAATTTCGGATATGTTGTTGCCGTAGAAAGATTACTCGGCATTGAAGTTCCGGAGCGCGTTGAATACATCCGCGTTATAATGGGAGAACTTCAGAGAATTATTTCGCATTTAATTGCTATCGGTACTTTCGGTTTGGATGTCGGCGCAAATACTCCTTTCCTTTACTGCATGAGGGATCGGGAAAAAGTTTTGAGTATTTTTGAAAAGACCTGCGGAGCCAGGCTTCTCTATAATTACATGTGGATCGGAGGTCTTTCGCATGACATCCCGCATGATTTCGTACGATTAACTAAAGAATTTATAAAGGACTTTCGACCTACAATTACCGAATTAAATAATCTTCTTACTTTCAACAAAATTTTTATTGAAAGAACCGCCAATGTAGGAATATTACCGGTAGAAACTGCAATCAACTATGGAGTATCGGGTCCGAGCCTTAGAGGCAGCGGAATAAAATGGGATGTGAGGAAAAACGATACTTATTCCATTTACAACAGATTTGATTTCGATATACCGACAGGTCAAGGTTTGCAAGGAACAGTCGGCGATACATGGGATAGGTATTATGTCCGTGTTCTTGAACTGGAAGAAAGTCTTAAGATAATCGAACAAGCAATCGATAATATACCCGAAGGCGACGTTCAGTCTGCAATTCCTAAAAGAATAAAACCGCCGGTGGGAACGGTATACAGCCGCGTTGAGAATCCGCGAGGTGAACTCGGTTACTTTATTATCAGCGACGGAAGCGTAAATCCATTCAGAGTAAAAGTACGCGCTCCTTCTTTCAGCAACGTTTCCGTGATGGGAGAATTAGCCAAAGGACATCTTGTTGCCGATGTCGTTGCAATTTTCGGAAGTCTTGATGTAGTACTTGGAGAAATAGATAGATAATGTACGAACTTCTAAATAATATTTTCGGTAATCAAATAATTGCCTTCGTTATCGCTGCGGCATTACCGCTGGTGTTTATTGTCCCTTATGTAATGGTAGCGGTCTACCTCGAACGAAAAGTATCTGCTCATATACAAGATAGATTAGGCCCGATGCGTGTCGGTTGGCATGGTGCATTACAATTGATTGCAGACTTTTTAAAACTCTTACAGAAAGAAGATATAGTTGCAGCCAAAGCCGACAAAAAGTTATTTAATATAGCACCGGTTCTCACATTTGCAGGTGCCTACGCTGCATATGCTGTTCTTCCTTTCTCAAGCCAATACATCGGTTCTGAAGCCGATGTCGGGATTTTCTTTTTAATCGCCGTATCAAGTATAGCTGTTGCCGGAATATTAATGGCCGGGTGGGCTTCGAACAATAAATATTCTCTTCTCGGTGCAATGCGGTCTGCTGCTCAGATAGTCAGTTACGAAATCCCTACTGCAATTGTTATTCTATCCATTGTGATGATTACGGGTACTTTAAGTATGGCTAAGATGAGTGATATGCAAACACCCTACTTCTGGAACTGGATGATTCTCGGCGGAGCCGGCAGCGGATTGATGAAGTTTTTATTAATTCCTTTTATGTTTATCGCTTTCATTATTTTTTATATAAGTTCGTTGGCTGAAGTCAACAGAACGCCTTTCGATATCCCGGAAGCCGAATCGGAATTAGTTGCAGGATATCAAACCGAATATTCGGGGATAAAATTCTCAATGTTCTACCTTTCGGAATATGCAAATATGTTTGCGGTTTCTGCTGTTGCCGCGGTTCTATTTTTCGGCGGTTATCAATCACCTTTCGGTTACCTGGGGAATTCGCTGGGAATTGAGTGGCTCATCCCTATCGAACAAACTTTTTGGTTTTGTACAAAAGGAATCTTATTCGTAGTGGTTCAACAGTGGCTTAGATGGACTCTCCCGCGTGTCAGAGTCGATCAACTCATGGCTCTCTGTTGGAAATATTTGATACCTTATGCTATCATTAATTTACTCATCATCGGAATAACAACACTGATATAAAATGAAGAGTTATCTTAAAAATACATGGCAAGGGCTCTATACGGTTTTCATAGGGATGTATGTAACTTTTAAACACTTCTTTACTCGTGCAGTAACAATTCAATATCCCGATGTAAAACTCCAACTCCCTGAAAGAGCGCGCAATAGGTTGTATGTAAATTTCGATGACTGCATCGGGTGTCTTCAATGTGAGCGTGCATGCCCGGTCGACTGTATCGAAATCGAAACCGTGAAATCACTTCCTACGGAAGATCTTGGCCAAACCTCAAACGGAAAAAAGAAAGCTCTTTGGGTAACTAAATTTACCATAGACTTTGCAAAGTGCTGCTATTGTCAATTATGCGTATTCCCCTGCCCGACAGAATGTATTTATATGACCGATGTTTATGAATTTTCCGAATTCGAAAGAGAAAAACTCATATATAATTTTTCTGCTTTAACAAAGGAAGAAGCGGAAGAGAAAAAATTAAATTTTGAAAAATTCACCGCTGAAAAGGAAGCTCAAAAAGCTGCTGCTGAGAAAGCAAAAGCTGAGGATACATCATCTGCAGAAAAAACCGATACGGATAAAAAAGAATAATCTAAATATATAAAATGAATTTATACGACATAGTTTTTTATTTATTTGCCGCTGTTACGCTAATATCGGCATTCGTTGTTGTAACATCGAGGAATATAGTTTATTCTGCTTTCAGTCTGTTATTCACATTCTTCGGTGTTGCTGGATTATACGTTTTGCTTGGAGCCGATTTTATTGCTGTAGTTCAAATTATGGTTTACGTCGGTGGAATTTTAATACTGCTGTTGTTCGGTGTTATGCTTACCAACAAAATCGTTAGAGTTGATATTAAAACCGGGACCATAAACATTATCCCGGCTATTATCGGAGTTATATTACTACTTGCCGCAGTATTATGGATTATGTTATCTACCGGTTGGAAATCGGTACCGGCTGAAATAGCTCAAACAACGACAGTTGGAATCGGCAACCTTTTAGTAACCGAATACGTGTTGATCTTTGAACTATTAGGGATTTTATTACTAGTAGCATTAATCGGTGCGGCATCAATTGCCCGCAGAGATAAAGAATAAAACATTGAGGATATAAATTGGCTGAAGTAGGATTATATCATTTTCTAATTGTAAGTGCAATTCTATTCGCACTTGGAATTTACGGAATCGTTACACGGAAGAATGCGGTTATGGTTTTAATGGGAATCGAATTAATACTTAATTCGGCAAATATAAATTTCGTTGCTTTCTCAAGGTACGGTAACTTCGGATTAAGCGGACAGATCATTGCATTATTTGTCATCATACTTGCCGCCGCCGAAGCTGCGATTGCTCTGGCTATTGTACTTAATATTTATAAAACCTTTGCCAACGTAAATGTTGATGAAATTGATAAATTAAAAGAATAAAACTTTATGTCCGACACATTACTAATAAACTTATCGCTGTTCACTTTATTCCTCCCTCTGCTGGGTTTTATTGTCGTTCTTCTTTTCGGAAAACGATTCCATAAGTTATATATACTGGAAGTTGGGATCTTGGTTCTTTCCTTATTCATTTCAATGGTTCTTCTTTTTGGCAAAATTACTTACTTCTTAAACTCAGATATACTTTTCAAGTTCAATTGGTTTGACGCAGGTTCTTTACCATTAATCGGAGCGGTAAAGGTCGAACTAGGAATAAAGATAGATAACATCACCGCGATAATGGTTTTGGTGGTAAACATAGTCAGCAGCCTTGTACACATTTACTCGGTTGCATACATGCACGGCGACAAACGATACACTCGCTACTTTGCATATCTTGGTCTGTTCACTTTCTCTATGATGGGTATCGTTTTAACCCACAATCTTTTAATGATGTACATCTTCTGGGAATTGGTCGGATTGTCATCTTACCTGTTGATCGGTTTCTGGTATGAAAAAAAATCTGCTTCCGATGCTGGTAAAAAAGCATTTCTTGTAAATCGAGTCGGTGATATCGGAATGTTCATAGGCATACTGATACTTTTCACTCATTACCACACATTTACATTTGATACAATATTTGAGCAAATATCACTGGGCAATCTCCCCTTCGGAAGTACTGCCTGGTTGACTGCAGCGGGCATTTTGGTATTTATGGGAGCGGTTGGTAAATCCGCGCAATTCCCTCTGCATGTTTGGTTGCCGGACGCAATGGAAGGCCCTACACCTGTCAGCGCATTGATACATGCTGCTACTATGGTAGCAGCCGGAGTTTATCTTGCTGTAAGAATCTTTGTTATGCTTACTGCTGACGCAATGCTTGTTATCGCAGTGATAGGTTCGTTCACGGCACTTATCTCCGCAACGATTGCACTTACACAAAATGATATTAAAAGAGTTCTTGCCTACTCTACGGTAAGCCAGTTAGGCTATATGATTATGTCGGTAGGAATAGGCGCTTATGCTTTTGCATTTTTCCATCTAGTTACTCATGCAATG
>CAZKNM010000104.1:8073-8657 GCA_964554135.1 uncultured Melioribacteraceae bacterium | reverse complement strand
GGTAATGTTGTAAGTTACATAGAGGTTTGCATCGTCGTTTGAGACTACTACTTCACCAACATCCACTCCTTTTGTGATGTCGTTTTTCCCTGCACCGGCATAGAGATCGGTGGTAAAATCCTCACAGACATTACAGTCTTGTGCATTTTGTATGCATATTGCATTTACATCGAATGCATCAGCAGTAGCTGTATGAATAGATTTAACCGTGATATCAACGACTTTAACGTACATAATGCAATCAGCACTAAGGTCGAATGTCGAGGGGCGTTGGTTAGCTGTACTGTTCTTATTTGTAGCTATACCAACATAATCCCAGTCCGTCCCATTACTGCTTACGTATACTTCGGCTTTTTCTTCCGGATAGGTTCCCCATGTTTCCTCCCAAACTGTTAGGGTTCCGCTATAATGATCGTCGAATTTAACAACAATTTCTCCACCGAAACCAAGGCTGAAAAAAGTCTGGTCAAGGGTGAGAGCATTGTCTGGATTCGAACGGGCAGGATCTGTTATTGGAGAACAATCCGCTTATTGCCGTGGCCCAAACGCAGCGGCTGGGCTGGAGGTTCTGATGCTCTGTAAAG
>CAZKNM010000104.1:0-8063 GCA_964554135.1 uncultured Melioribacteraceae bacterium | reverse complement strand
TCCTTGAAAGAAACTCACTACTTCAGCAGCACAAGCTTGCTGGGCAGATCCCATATCTAATCTTGGACCTTCAACCGCCGATAGATTCGGCGATTCCAATACGCTGGGCTCCTCTACACAACTTGACGAAATGAGTATAAAGATGAAACTCCCTAAGAATAGGGAAAAAAGTTTTTTCATAAAATAAATCCTCCTTTTGTTGGGTAGTATTTGACAATGTGGTAGAACAATAATTATACCCTGGGAAAACCTCTGTTTTTTTACAAAAATTGCAGTTTTGAATGAACATCGTTTGTATATGTGTTTCAAAGCAAGGCACTGATCGAAGAAAATGGTACATATTAAATTTTCACGAGATATTTTTAAGTTCGTATTGCTAGTCCTTGTTAAAATAGATCGAATCTTTTTGTTGTAGGTGCGCATGAAATTTTAATAAATCTTTTTCTTTCGGTAATTTTGGCAAAAGTAACTGAGGTAATAATTGAACACACTGAAAATCATTCGCACTCGTAGAAGTATTAGAAAATATTCCAGTCAAAGAATTTCGGATGATTTAGTCACTCAACTTCTGGAAGCTGCAATGTATGCACCCTCTGCCAGGAATGGACAACCGTGGCATTTCATTGTAATTGACGACAGAAAAATACTTGGTCAAATTCCTTCTATTCATCCTTACGCGGAGATGTTGAGAGAAGCCCCGCTTGCAATTTTAGTTTGCGGAGATAAGAAAATTGAGAAGTCGGTTGAGTATATTGCAATTGACTGCGCCGCCGCCACACAAAATATTTTACTTGCATCGCATGAACTTGGTTTGGGATCTTGCTGGCTGGGTGTTTATCCGAGGGAATCGAGAATGAAAGGATTAAGTGAATTATTTACACTGCCGCAGAATATTATTCCGATTTCACTTGTAGCCGTCGGTTATTCTGCAGAAAAGAAGGAAACACCGGAGAGGTTTATTAGAGAGCGTGTGCATTTAAATGGATGGTAGAGAAGCGTGGAATGTGAAACGTCAAACGTGAAATGCAAGATGTAAGACTTAGGGGTGTATGACATAATATTTATATTGAGGTTATTTTTTAGAAGCGTCTGAATTGCTAATTTTGTGTTGGATAGATAAAATTTGCCCCCGTAGCTCAGTGGATAGAGCAGTGGCCTCTGGAGCCATGCGCGCAGGTTCGATTCCTGCCGGGGGTACAAAATGTTGAAAAACATCGATTAAAAAGCAAAAGTCGGAACTCTAAGAATAGAATCCCGACCTTCTCTCTTATAATTTCTTACCCCTAACGGCTATATCAAAATTCCTTCTTTCCACCCAAGTTTAATTAATTCTATTTTATTTAGATCAGCCGTACCGAGATGATGTCGTGTGTCGGCTAATTGGATATGCTTGGCCGGTACGTTGAGAGGTCTGTCTTCGCCGAAAAATTCTTTCCGCTTAGCTTTTATAATTTCGAGTCCTACGGCGTCGCATGCAACAGGATCTTGACCAACAATCAATCCTTTGTATGCCCAGATATATTCCGGACTATAATGGTGCGGACCCACACCGTGAAATAACGGTGTAAACATAACCAAAATATTCAAACGTGTTTTACCCGCGACTATCGGCAGTTTCCATATCGCAGCAAGGTCTGCGCATGAATCATCGTGGTAATCTGATGGAGCAGGTACAAACATGATGTAATTCTTGATTAAACTTCCAACCCCCGACCAGTAATGTGTACGCATCGGCCGTGCATTTATGAGCGCAGTAGCTTTTTGGAATATCGGATTGTTTAGCACGCCTCTATCGTCAATTCCGATATTATCTTCCTTTACACCTGCGTCCATTACTCGTTTCTTGATTGCATTTTCAACTTCGCTTGTGGTGGGAATATAACGCCAAACATTTGTTTTAATACCGACGATGTCCTCGGGTTTAATTAATTTTTTCCAAGCCTTTACCGGATCATCAACATCAAGTAACGTGGTAACTGCTTTGTCAAGGGATTTTTGGACAACGTCTGCATTCGGTTTGTTTAGTTCATCCAGCATTTTCGCATCTCTTATTAAAACTACACGAGTTTTGGAATCTCCTTTACCGAAAATTATTTTTGGCGCATTGAGCAGAACGGCCCCCGCTGCCGCAGCTACTGTGCTTGTTTTTATAAAGTCTCTTCTCGTAAAATTTTTTGATGCCATAAGTGTTTACCTCTATTATTTATATCTTATGATTTTTGATTGTTCACTTTTTTGTATAACTGTTCCTCTAAACATTAAATTAATATTCCTTCATTCCATCCGAGCTTGATCAATTCTATCTTATTAATATCAGCGGTACCGAGATGATGCCGTGTATCGGCTAATTGAATATGTTTGGCCGGAGGATTAAGAGGTCTATATTCGCCGAAATATTCTCTTCGTTTCGCCTCGATTATCCTTAATCCAATAGAGTCAATCGCGACTGGATCAGTACCGACAAGTAAACCTTTGTAAGGCCATAGATATTCAGGGCTGTAGTCGTGTGAGCCGACGCCGTGGAAAAGGGGAGTCAACATAACCAAAATATTAAGACGTGTCTTCCCTTTGACATGTGGAAGTTTCCATATTGCGGCTAAGTTGGCACATGAGTCGTCATGATAGTCGGACGGAGTATCGGCGAACATAATATAATTTTTCAGTAAAGTTCCAACTCCCGACCATGAATGAACACGCATAGGTCTTGTATTAATTAATGCAGTTGCTTTTTTGAAAATAGGATCGCTCAAAATATCTTGATCATTGATACTGATATTTCTTTCCGGAACGCCGGAGTCGATAACTCTTCTTTTAATGATCGTTTCTAATTCCGGCGGTGTGGGTAGGAACCGCCATACATTGGTTTTAATTCCAACTATATCATTTGGTTGTATCAGTTGTTTCCACCCCTTGATTGGATTGTCTACGTCGAGGAGAGCTTTAACTGCATCATCAAGCATTTTAAGTAATACATCCGAATTCACCTTGCTTGATTTGTCCAAAACATTATCATCTCTTATCAGTATCACACGTGTTTTTGAATTTGTTATACCCAATATTTTCTCGGGTGAAGTGAGAAAAACGGTTCCGGCCGCGGCGCTTGTTTTAAGGAATTCTCTTCTCGTAAAATTCTTTGATACCATTAAACACCCCATATCGATGTTGGATGGATTTAGTTGATTAATGAGAGTTTGTTTTTATCGAATCAATAATTTTAATAAGCGATTCTTGATCTGACGCTTTGAAAACAACAGCCAACAAATTATCGAACAGCTTGGTACCGATCCATAAACCGTCTTGTGTTTGAATTAAAAACTTGCCCGAAAGTTCCGGGAGATAATTTTTTATGAAACTATCATACCCTGCAATTACATCTTTTGCATCTGGATATTCAATTAGTAATAGTATGGGACGGTTGTGTGAAAAATTATATTTTGCGAGTAAAGCATGAGTATTCTGATTTATACTGAAGATATTTTCGTATGAAATAAAGAAATGAGAATTTATCCAGTTAGGGTGACGGAAGTAACGGATGCTTTCTTTTATTAAAGATTCACGGGGAAGAAAATCCAGCACACGGGGGAAATCTCCTTTTTCCGGTATTGCATTATCGATTATTTTTGCCAATTCGAAAATTGTCCTTTTGGATTCTTCCGTCTCGGGGCTGGTGATTAATGAAATGTAATATTTGTCTTTCCAGAACATTATTGCTCCCAGGGAGTATTGAGATTCCCGACCGAAATCATTTTCATTTTTTTCTCGTGATTGTGAAAAGACTCCGTATGCATCGTACGATGAATTCATCTCAAAGATATCAACAAAAATGTCGGGTTGTCCCATGTGTGAATATATTCGGTTGAAAACATTTTTAAAACCGTAACTCAGGAAAAGTTCAGCCCCTCCGTCGATGTAGTCAAACAAATCTTCTTCGCTATAGATTCTGTCATCGGTTGCCGGCTGCCAGGCATTGATAATCCCGGGGAGCCATTTGAACGGATTAACTTCGATCTGAGCAGAAGTAGTCTGGTATTTTGATGAGAACAACAAGAATAAAATAACAATAGCAATTCCGACGGGAGATGAACTTTTCATTCTTTCCTCAATTATATTAGCTGAGATAAAAATATCATTCACGCGGGATTAATTCAAACCAACAATTGGGTATTAGTTTAATTATTGTTAAAGTCGTTTAGCTTATTATTTATTACCATATGTGGGGAATTAATTTGTATTTCACCTTTTCACAATATTCTTTGTAACCGGCCAATTCGGCATTCAAGACCTTCTCCTCGTTGAAGATTCTAAGTATCAATACAAAAGGAAACGGTGCAAAAGGTATCAAAGCCCAGTAAGAACCTAAAGCAAACGGTGTTAATAAATACATTATTGAAAGCGCTGTATACATAGGATGACGTACAATTGCATAAGGACCCGTGGTAATTACTTTTTGATTTTCTTCCACTTCGACTATCCGCGAGGCAAAACTGTTCTCTTTCATTACTAGGAAGAAAAGCATGTAGCTGAAAAACACGAATAGATTGGAGATAATGGCAATTATAGTTGGAATGTTCGACCATTGGAATCTAAAGTCAAAACCCGGGATCAAAAAGCCGATGAAAAATATGGTGGAATAAAGTTTTACTATAATCTTCTGTTCTTTCTCCTTTTCTTTCATTTTTATACGCCGCTCAATGAGCTTAGGATCATTTTTTAAAAAGTATCTTACGATGAAAAACATCGGGATGAATAGAGCGGAGCAATACAGCCAAGCTTGCCAATAACTTAACGAACCTGCGGGAAGAAACAACATAAGTATAACAACAGGTACAGCTAAAGCAAACCGCAGTATGGCTTTTTTTCTGATTTGGCTGAATTCGGTTGTCATATGTTCTCCATGACCAAATAGTGTGTTGTGTTTTTCCTTGAGTTATTATGGGACATAAACGTTAGGTTGAAAATTTAAAATACCCTCCAAGCCGACAAGGTCTTTTGGTATGAAAAATAAAATAGCAATATGTCTTTCTAAGTTCAATTCAAATAAAAAACCCCGCATCTTGAAAAACGGGGCTTTTTTGGATTAACATGAGAATTGGGGTATGATTTTAATTTATCTGAATTTGTTTGAATAAATATGTGTGATAAGTCTCTCCAGCGGGGATGTTTATCCTAACGAATCTTGCATCAGGATTAAATGGAATAAATACAAGCCCACCGATTAATTCTTCATTGTGCAAAGTGGTTACACGCAGCACTTCATTTTTCCAAAATTCTTTTTGTGCATTTAAATCATTCACGGTCATTTCGTGGTCAATATTTTCTCTTATCTGGTTATCGGCAAAAATTGCCACATCTTCTGCAACTTCAAAAGCGTCATCGTGGGAGTCGTTATCGGCTAAGTCGGTAACAACATTAATTAGTCCGAACACAATATTCAATCCAGTTGCGGTTTTATGCCAGTCATCACGGTTTTTTATTTCATTATTCAGCATTTCCAATTTTTGTTCCGGGTCGAGCGCATAATGGACCGCTCTATTATTAAGTGATTCCATGTGACCATCCAGTAATTCCATGGAAACGTCTTCCGGATGGAATGTGATTGGCTCTCCTGATTTATTCAATACCTGAATGAAGAATACAAAATTATCTTCAGCCTGATCTTCAAATTCAACGGTTGTCAACGCATAGTCGTCTTCTTTGGAAGCAACCTCTCTCCCCTGATAGTATTCAATCCCATCTTCAACCGAGGCGACTCTAAATACTGGTCTAGACGCACAGCCCATAACAAAAGCAGCGAGTAATATAAACCAAACATTACTAATTGTTCTTTTCATTTTTTTTCTCCGAGTATATTCATTTAATTCTTTTTATTAAAAATTGGGACAGGATTTAATGAGGAGAAAAAATCCCGTCCCGCTGTATTTACCAAGCATATCCTATGTCGAATCTTAAAGAAGGAACTTTGCCGTCATAACTTTCTATATTTCCATTATGGCCTTTTACGTTACCGGTATAGTAATCGATTCCGATTCCAAGCCCTAATGCAAACTCATCTCCAAGAAACCATTGCCATCCCAAAAGGATTCCTATTGAAAATGGTGATATTGATTCATCTTCGAATTTTAAGTTGTTATACGCAATGTTTGGGGCGATGTAAAACCCTCTGAGCATTTTACCTGTTGGGTAGTATCTCAATTCGGCATTAAAGCCAATGCCCGATACACCGCTGATGGTGGGAGTTTGTAGTCCACCGCCGATTGCTATGCTTTCGGATACCATGTTGAAATAGGATAAGTTATAGAAGAGTAAAAATTTCAGAGGATTGATAACTATCATATGGTTCCGTGTGGTTATGTCTTCAGTTTCGGAAATGGTAACCGATTGAGTATAAACTGTATCTCCGGTAGTTTCATTAACCGTTACTTTTGTTTCATCGGTACGGACCTGTGCGGTAAGATTAAGTCCGCAGAGTAATATTACCAGTATTGTTAGCTTGATCTTCATTTTGGGTTCCCCCCTTTAATTTATTTGATAATTGTTTTGTGTCAAGAGTTTCAAGTAGAATGCCAACTCACTTTGTTTAGTATTAAGACAATTAAAATAGAATTTGGGGTGATTTTATAGGAGAAAAATTGCGATTAGAGGTCCTTTTATAGGAGTAGCCAATAATAATAATTCGAAGTGTAGCTTATATTATACAGTGATGACTGTTTTGGTAATACTTTATAAATGAAGATGACATTCTGTCCCAACCACGCTCTATATTCAGAATGTCATCTCTTTCTGTTTGCCCTCCGAAATATCCGGTATTATGCTACGGTTTAGTGATTCCCATACTTCTTTTCACCTGCCGTTACTCTAAGATAAAGATAATTATCTTTCGGCGGCATGGGGCACGTTGCATACTTAGTAAATGCGCACGGCGGATTATATGCCTTATTGAAATCTATAAATGTCTTACCAGTTGAGTCGGGTGGATCGACCGACAAAAATCTTCCGCCGCCGTAAGTTTCATCTCCGTTGGTTTCATCAGCAAATACAAGAAACAAATAATCTTTTCCCATTGGATCAAGAGTGTATGTATCTCCATCTTTTTCAAAAACAAGTTTATCGTAACTTTCTTCTTCAGAAATTGTACCGATGATACTTGGCACAGATAATTTTTTCGGTGGATTGTATGGGACAAATTGAGCTTCGATTCGCCAATCTTCATTTATGGGATAAGTTTCGATTCCTGTGAAGTTTTTTACGAGCTCAGCTTCATAATCACGAAGTCTTATACCAATCTTGTCTTCTCTTTTAATTACAAACCAAGAAAGCGATCCATAAGTTAAAACGGTTGTATTCTCTGAAAGATCGTTCTGTAAAATCATTTCGGTTACTTTTTTCCCGTCGGATTGAATATCAACCTCAGGATTGACTTTTATAGTGACCTCACCATTATTTAATATTAATACTCCCATGTAAGCCGGTGTTTTTCCTTCGGGAAAAACAACATCGCCGGATGGATTGGAACCGAATGTATTTTCTCCTGCTTTAAGCCAATACAGACCGACCAGATTTAGCCAACCGTTCGGCTTTTTCAAATTTTCAATTCTTTGTTGGTGCCACGTTTTAATCTCATTAATGTATTCAGGACTTCCTTTTTCGATTAAGGCTTCTTTACAACTTATTATAATAAGTAAGGTGATGATAACGGTGATTACTCGGGATCCATTTTTTGAGTTTGTTTTTTCCAATATCTATTTCCTTTATTATTCATAATACAGGTAAGAAACTTAGCTTATTAAATTGTAAAACAAAATTCAATTATTACTTCTTATAGCTCTACTAATTTGTAATTGATGGCAATATATAGTTAACGATAATATCCAATATATCTCTTTCCTGTTTTTCAGCTTGAGACGGCAAAACAATGTCGTCGGTCATTGTTACAAAAATCAGGTCAAAGTCGGGAATACAGAATATAAACTGACCGGCATAGCCTTCTGCAAAAAATACACTATGATTGTCAAGTTCACCCAGCCACCACAAATATCCGTAACCGAGATTTTCTATTTCATCCC
>CAZKNM010000103.1:0-8664 GCA_964554135.1 uncultured Melioribacteraceae bacterium | reverse complement strand
ATTTGTATCTATTGCCGTAACAAATATTGAATGTGGAACAGTTTTAGGATCGGCGACTTTACTGAAAGGCCGTGCTCTCAATGATGTCCAAACACCCGAATCAATAAGCTGTTGAACAATTTTATTACGGTCTAATGATTTCAACTTACTTTCAGGGTGTGTTTCAAATGTTATTTCACCGTCACCATTCAATTCAATAACGATCGATTCAAATATTCTTTTCGGTCCGCGATTAATCGCAATTACTCTCCCCGAACCTGGAGAAGTATATTTAACATCAGGCATTTTTTTATCCGTGAAAAGCACTTGACCAAGCTTTACAGAATCTCCCACTTTTACATGCATAGTCGGTTTCATTCCTGTATAATCATACCCTATTAATGCGACTGTTTTGCATTTTATTCCTTCTTTAATTATCTGCTCCGGTTTGCCGGCTAAAGGAAGTGTTAAACCTTTTTTAATTTTCGTTAATCCCATATTCAACTGTCACTTGAGTTAAAAAATATTTCCTGATACCGTTAATGAAAATTACAAATAAAATTAAATATTCCACATGAATTCATTATCAAAGTAAGTTGTACTCTTGAGGCAAAATGAGATGTACATTGACGTACAAAAGAATCTATTTCGAGAAAAATGTCACAATAATTTTTCATAAATCATAAATGGATAAAAAGTAAAAGAAAAATCCGGAATTTAAAAAACCCTCAAAAACATCAAAATAGCACATAAATTATTTGGTTTTTCGAAATTATTTTATCACCATAACATAAAAAATTACTGCTGAAAAATATGAATAATGGATAGGTAAATCAATAGAATTTCTTTTTTGTTACCTTGTTCACAACAACTAAAAATGCAACTAAATCTGAAAATAGCGGATTGCAGTGGTTAGGAAATTTCCTTATCTTTTTTTACGTAACAGTGAGTATACTCTTCGAGCATATGATAGATATCATCCATGTTTATTCCGATGAACATCTAAAAATCATCCGAGAATTATTTCTCGAATATAATAATTGGTTGGGAATCGACCTGAAATTTCAAAATTTTCATGAAGAGTATGCAAATCTTCCTGGAGATTACTCGGAACCTGACGGTACACTTATTTTAATCTTACATGATGATCTTCCTGCAGCTTGTGCTGCATTACGAAAATTTTCAGATGGTATTTGCGAATTGAAAAGAATGTACGTTAGACAAAAATTTAGAGGTAAAGGTATCGGTAATAAAATATTAATTACTCTAATTGATGATGCAAGAAGTAAAGGATATAACAAAATTAGATTGGATACCCTACCGTTCATGAAAGAAGCAATCTCATTATATCGTTCGTTCGGTTTCTTAGAGATTGAACCGTACCGTTACAATCCTGTTGAAGGAGCGCTGTACTTTGAGTTGGAATTAAAATAGATTATTCTAACTCTAACATTGTTTTAAATCAAACAAGTAAAATTTTAGAATTATTATGACATTCAAGACCATAGTATGTTCAATTATCATTATGTTGCTAATATTTAGTAACATTAGAAGTCAAATTAATGAACAACATAAAGGAAAGAAAAAAATGGTCATACAAAGTATTGCTTTCGAGGAAGGAGAAATGATCCCGAAAAAATATACCTGCGATGATAAAAATGTTTCTCCTCCTTTATCGTGGACCGACATTCCTTCAGACACAAAAAGTTTCGCTTTGATATGTGACGATCCCGATGCACCGGTAGGGACATGGGTACACTGGGTGATATATGATATTCCAGCAAATATTAATTCCCTTCCCGAAAATGTTCCTACTCAAAAGATATTTAAAGATGGAACGAAACAAGGAATCAACGATTTTCGAAAAATAGGGTATGGAGGACCCTGCCCTCCCGGTGGTACACACAGGTACTTTTTCAAACTTTATGCCTTAGATTCGGATTTAAATTTAAATCCCGGATTAACTAAATCTGAGTTGCTAAAATCGATTGAGAAACATATAATTCTCAAAGCAATATTGAGTGGAAAATACAAAAGGTAAAATTACAGCAATTGCGATAATCTATTGTGGTGAAAACCGATTATTAAAATCAATAATCGAGAGTAAGAATGCCGCAAAAAAGAAAAGAATCGATCATTGGAATTCTTATAGGTGAAGCTCCAGATAATAATAAAGCCTCTTCAATTGTTAATATTTATAAGAAGTGTCCTTACTGTTTTTCCTATTCCATTAATGGTAAAATTATTCAAGGGATTTATACACTTCCTCCCGATCATAAATGGTGGCTGAATTGGGTAGCCGATGAACCGATGGAAACTATGGGACTAAAAAAAGCCGATGTTTTTTTCTCCCGCAAAATCAAAGCTACCAGTCAATGGCTGCGTGGAGAAGCGACACCAACACAGCAAAAGGCTCCGTGCGGTGCACAATGCTGGGAATGTTCTAAATATTTAAAAGAATGTAAAGGATGCCCGGCTACACTTTACCATCTGAGTGAACAAACACCCACTTGATTTTCTTGATTAAAAATTACCTATCATGCAATTCTTCATTTTACAAAATTGTATACACATAAGATTTCATTTTACATTTCCAAAAGGATTTTTATGACCAATCCTGATCAAGCTGTAAAATATTTTTCCGATGGTTATTCTTGTTCACAATCTATTCTCTCTACTTTCGCTCCAGAATTTGGTCTGGAGAAAGAAACCGCTTTAAAAATATCCTCCACATTCGGCGGCGGTATAGCAAGAACGGGGGAAACATGCGGAGTTATAACCGGTGCAATTATGGTTCTCGGATTAAAATACGGAAAATCATCGCCAATGGATGAGGTTACAAAAACCGAACTTTATTCACGCGTACATGAATTCATTGATGAGTTCACCGAGAGAAACAAAACTACAAAATGCAAAGAGCTGACAGGATATGATTTTAATATACCCGAACAATTTAAGAAAGCTTCACAAGAAAAAATAGTCTCGAAAATATGTCCCCAAATTGTGAGGGATGCTATGGAGATTTTAGAAAAGTTGTTGGATTAAAACTTAGCTCAAAATAATAATTTTGTTTTTTTTGTTTCCTGATTTTACAACTCTACCGATAATTGCTGTGTAATTGACTCCTTTATTATTCAAGAGTTTTATTAGCTTGTTTAACTTAGTTCTAGAAATAGAAACTAATAATCCTCCGGAAGTCTGCGCATCATTAAGGATTAATTTGTCAGTTTCCGATATTTCTTCATCATACTTTACGTTCGGCATCGTATGTTCATAATTATCTCTCGTACCACCGGGAATTGTCCCCGATGCTGCAAACTCCCTCACTCCAGGGAGTAATGGAATCTTACTAAGATTAATCTCTGCCGAAGTACGGGAACCTTTCATCATCTCCAGTAAGTGACCAATCAAACCAAATCCCGTTATATCGGTACATGAGTTCACACCTACGGCTTGCATTACTTCGGAAGCTTTATCATTCAATTCAGCCATCGTTTTAATTAATAATTTTTCCTGTTTCTTCTCCAACATTCCCTGTTTAAGTGCAGTTGATAAAATTCCGGTTCCGATAGGTTTCGTAAGAATCAGAACATCTCCAGATTGAGCATTTCGGTTTGTAACTATTTTTTTAGGATCAATAATTCCTGTCACCGCCAATCCGAATTTTGGTTCGGTATCATCTACAGTGTGACCACCGATAATGGAAATGCCTGCTTCTTGAGCCTTGGATTGTGCACCTCTCAGAATTTCTTCCAATACTCTCAACGGCAACCTGTTACTTGGGAAACCAACCACGTTCAGCGCAAATAAAGGTTTGCCTCCCATTGCATAAATATCACTAAGGGAATTGGCTGCGGCAATAGCACCAAACTGAAACGGATCATCAACAATCGGTGTAAAGAAATCAACAGTCTGTACAATGGCAGTATTGTCGTTTAGCTTGAATACTGCTGCATCATCCGATGTTTCTGTTCCGACAATAATATTTTTATCCTTTGGTAAAGGAAGTTTCTTTAAGACTTCCTCCAGCAGTTGCGGACGAAGTTTGCATGCACAACCCAATCCATGTGTGAACTGAGTAAGCTTAATCTCTTTCATATTTCCTATAGTTGTTACACCGGTTGATCTTGGGTTTAACTTTTCAACAACTCCCGTAATGTCATCAACAGCTCTATCAATCTCATCAATTGTAGTAAATCGTCCTGTCGACAACCGAATTGTTCCCATTGCATATTCAAGCGGGACTTTCATTGCTTCGAGAATTGAGGAGATATCTATCCTATCTGCGTGGCAAGCAGCACCGGCAGAAGCTGCAACATTTTTCAATTCAGCTAAAATCGTATTTGCTTCCAATCCTTTGAAACTAATACTAAGGGTATTGGGTAAACGCTTTTCACTATGACCGTTTATACGAATCTCGGGAAATTTCTTTTTTAACTTTCCTTCCAATCTGCCACGCATTTTTTTCATATGAGGGGAATATTTTATCAGATTCTTGTTTACTAATTCACACGCTTCACCAAGTCCTACAATTTCGATTACATTTTCCGTTCCGGCGCGGCGGTTCATTTCGTGGTTCGCACCGTAAATTAATTTTTCCAATTTCACTCCAGTCCGAACATATAAAGCACCGATACCTTTTGGCGCATATAATTTATGACCGGCAATAGAAAGTAAATCAATATTCAACTCATCAACGCGCACCGGAATTTTTCCAACAGATTGAGCACAGTCGGAGTGAAAAATTATTTTGTGTCTCCTAGCTATTTCTCCAATCTCCGCTATAGGTTGAATTGTCCCGACTTCATTATTTGCGTGCATTACAGTTATCAAGATAGTCTGAGGTGTAATCGCATCCTCAACTTGTTTGGGATAGATCAATCCTGATTCATCGACCGGAAGGTAAGTTACTTTAAATCCGTTTTCTTCCAAGTGATGACATACTTCTGAAACAGCCGGATGTTCGATTGAAGTTGTAATGATGTGATTCCCCTTATCGCGATAAGCGTAAGCGGCTCCTTGTATAGCATAATTATTCGATTCTGATCCGCCGCTAGTGAAAATTATTTCATCGATTCTTGCACCGATCAACTCGGCGACTTGCTTGCGAGCTTTTTCAATTCCTTTCTTTGCAGCTATCCCGAATGCATGACTTGAAGATGGATTCCCAAAATGTTCTGTTATGTATGGCAGCATTGCTTTCGCTACGCGTGGATCTATAGGAGTTGTAGCGTTATAGTCTAAATAAATCGGTTTGGTCATTATATTATAGACTTATGAAGTTATGCAACGAAAGTTAATATAATAAAATTTACCCTATTAAGCCCAGAGGTGCATATATTTATGTCCGCTCCCGGTAATGAACAGAACAACGTTTTCGTTATCTTTTATCCAACCTTCTTTTCTCAATTTATTAAATGCAGCCAAAGTAGCTCCGCCTTCAGGTGCGGCAAAAATTCCTTCTGTCCTTCCAATCGCGTTAGTACCATCCATTATTTCCTCATCGGTTACCGCAACGGCTGTCCCATTGCTCTCACGCAGCACCCTTAAAATTAGAAAATCTCCAACAGCAGCCGGAACGCGTAAACCATCGGCAATTGTTCTTGCGTTAAGAAACGGCTCTGCAAATTCTTTCCCATCGTGAAATGCTTTTACCATCGGCGCACAGCCGGTTGATTGCACGGTTACCATCCTTGGTCTTTTCGAACCGACCCATCCGAGTTCTTCCATTTCAGCGAATGCTTTCCACATGCCGATCAAACCGGTTCCGCCTCCCGTGGGATAAATAACAACATCCGGTAAATTCCAATTCATCTGTTCCGCCAATTCGTAGCCCATCGTTTTCTTCCCTTCAATTCTATACGGTTCTTTCAAAGTCGATACATCGAATCTTCCATATTTCTTTACTCCTTCTGCGGCAATCTTTCCGCAATCTGTAATTAATCCATCAATAAGATTTACTTCAGCCCCCAAAGCTTTGCATTCGGAGATGAAAGGCTGAGGAACATCCTTCGGCATAAAAACATGAGCTTTCATACCAGCTAATGCAGAATAAGCACTCATTGCACCGGCTGCGTTTCCGGCTGAGGGAATAGATAATTCACTTATCCCGAACTCAAATGCTTTTGAAACAGCAAGACACAAACCTCTTGCCTTGAACGAACCTGTTGGATTTAATCCTTCATCCTTAATTAGAAGGTTCTCAAAGTCAACACTTGCAGCCAAATTTTTTGCCTTAAATAAAGGAGTGAATCCCTCACCAAGAGACAAAATATATTTATCGTTTCTTATCGGAAGCAATTCACGATATCGCCAAAGGTTCGGCAGTCGGCTGCTAATATTCTCTTTTTTAACCACTTTACTTGCAGATTTCAAATCATATCTCACAAGAAGCGGTTTACTGCACTTGTGACATAAATTAAAAATTTTATCGGCATCATATTTTTCGCCGCAATAACCGCATTCAAGGTGTGAAAGGAAATTCATTTTTGTTTTAAATTATTTTTTATAAATTCTTCGCTGTGCTTTTACTTTCAGTTCAAGTAAATATTCTCTTATTTTAACAACGACCTCCTTACTATGGGAGTTTTCATTTGTTTCCATATCTAAGTAGGTAGCATATTTCATCTTCGCTACAATCTTCTTAAGGTTCTCGGGTTCATGCAATTCATCTTTCGATGCACCGATTATCAAGGCAGGATACTGGATTTTGTCGAGCACACCCCAAACCTTATAATTGAAAAATGCTTTTGCTGCCTTTTTTAATTTCCACGGGTCAGCGGCATCAAGTGCACCACAGTATTTTTCATATTGTGCAGGATCGCTTTTTACATCCAACCTGAAATTTTTAAGATACCACTTCACATACGGTTTAATCCACAAATACATGGGAGGATAAAAAACTTTTATGAGTGCTTTCCCAAAGCGCGGGATTCTGAAATAAGCGTTAGGACCAACCAATACAAGACATAACGGTTTACTCGGAAGATGGGGTGAGCAATTGAGAATAGTTGTTGCACCTAGCGAACTGCCGAACAAAATGTATTCGTTATCTTTCAATTTAAAATGAGAAATTATTTCGATGAGATCCTGACCGATAGCATCAACACTGAAACCAATATCACCTTCTATTTGTGAGGTGTTTTTTTCCCTAGTTTCAATATAATAGACTGTAAAATCCTTCGTCATTTCCTTCAGCACCTTTTGCCACCCTTTAATCAACGAAGCCCAGCCTGCGACAAAAACAACTTTCGGATTTCTTTTGCGGGATGGCTGAGTGAAGGTTATCACTTTCAATGAAACATTTTCACTAACCGGGATCATTTCTTCTTTTGCTTTCGATCTCTTTGCACAGTAGTCGGATAATTTTTTCATACTTGGTAACCGTATTATGCAAGACGATCATTCATCTTTGCATACCATTTTTTGTTGTACTTGTATATGTCTTTGAACTTTTTAAATAAGCCCTCATATAAAAGTGCATTATCGGGATTCGGATAAAATCGTTTATCTATCTTTATGTAGTTTTTAATATCGCCGAAAGATTCAATATGTCCCAAAGTCAAACTGGCTAATAGCGCCATTCCTCTTGCCCCTGCTTGCTGAGGATCGCAAACACGGCAGATCACCCTGTTCATTACATCGGCAAAAATCTGACACCAAATATCACTCTTAGCTCCGCCGCCAACAATATTTAAGTGTTCAACGGGAGAATAAAGATTCTCTATCGTTTCCATTGCCCAGCGAGTGTTGAAAGCAATCCCCTCGAAAACTGCACGTACTAAGTGTTGTCGTTCATGATTTAAACTAACGTTGAACAATCCGGCTCGTATAAAATCATCATTAATAGGGGTTCTTTCACCGAACATCCATGGTGTGAACATCAAACCTTCGGCACCGGGACCGGCTTGCACCGCAAGCTCATCTAAAATTTGATAAAGATCGGTTTTGTGCCATTCTTCAGTCAGCAAATCTTCATGATAAAGAATTTTATTTTTCAGCCACTCAAGACAAATACCGGCTGTTTCCTGATGTGCGATTCCCAGGAAATATTCTTTAGGATAAGCGCTGCCGATACATCCGGCGTAATGAACAAGATCGATTTTCTTTTTGCGGAAATGTCCGGCTACCCATCCGCTTGTTCCGAGGCTGATATGAAGCTCACCATCTTCCAATGCACCAGAGCCGACGGCTGCAGCACTTAAGTCGCCGCATCCATTTATTATCGGAGTTCCCGTCATTAGTCCGGTTTGCTTTGCAGCCTCTTCGGTAACTTCGCCGATAACCGCTGCGCTTTCTTTCACATCAACTAGTTTGTCTGGAGTTATTCCAGCATATTTGCAAAGCGTTTTACTCCACTTATATTTTTTCTTTCGAGTGTCGAGAATAAACCATATCCAGGCAATGTCTACCGACGTTACAAGGTTGCCGGTTAGTTTATAAAGCATATAATCTTTCAGATCGATAAACTTATATACCTTTTTGAAGAGTTCAGGTTCGTGCAGTTTGAGCCAGAGTAGTTTGCCTACTTGATCTTTACCTGTGTGCGAAGGTGCCCCGCTGTTTATCCGCAGGAATTTGATCAATTTAAAAATATTATATCCAACCATTCTTGTGGTGTTCCACCTCTTAATTTTTGGCAGAATTAAGAGGTGGAACACCACAAGAATGGTTGGATTTGTTCCT
>CAZKNM010000102.1:0-8801 GCA_964554135.1 uncultured Melioribacteraceae bacterium | reverse complement strand
AGAAAAATTTTTGATCTTTCTATTTAACACCATCACCGCACATATTCCGTTTGACTTTTCACACCTGCCTGCCGCAGGCGGGCTTCATATTTCACGTTTATTATTTCAACGCCCAGTATAAGTATAATAATCCTCACCGTTATCTCTATTATGTATAATCAGCATGTTTGCTCTTACAAGCTTAATCAATGTGCGTGATGCTCTTCGTCCGGACATGTTAGCATGTTTGCTCAGATCTTTCACGGTAATCGTTTCATTTTTATCTAAATAATCAAAAACAAATTTTTCATCTCTTCCAACTATATATTTTTTTAAAGACAATTCGTCATTCCTCGCCTGCAATACTTTTATCATTTCTTTGCTGGCTAACACACTTTTATCATTTACTCTCACAAAAACATTGGCTGTGTTGGGATTTATTTTCTTTAGGTAATCTTGTATCCGGTGGGGCTTATTATTCGATTCGTGAACATTGACAACTACAATTTCTTTCCCCTCAATTTCAATATATTCAACTCCATAATGTATTGGGGGTTCACAATATTTTTCTGCGGTCTCCTTAAGAAGCTCGGTAACACTTTTTTCACTATCGACTCCATAAATTGATTTATCATCATCAATTCCTATTAATAAAAAACCACCGCATGTATTTGCCAACGCTATCAGTTCTTTTGCAATTTTTTCGTAAGAGGAGAATCGCTGTTTGAATTCAATTCTTAATCCTTCCCCGCTTTCGATCAATTTTAGAAGTTCTTTTTGATCCATTGATTTTGTCCATATTGTACGAATGGTTGAAATAAATCAAAGGATAAATTCTATTCTTCAATTCGAACCGTAGTATCCTGAACTGTTTCTGGTTTTTGTTGTAAAGCCGGAAGGAGTGGCTGTTTCCTTTTTATTTCGACGCTGTCTTGTTTACCTGGAGTAGATAGTTCTGTCTTGGAATTTTTATTCGAGACCGTCGGAGTACCTGATGAAACACTCTCCGGAATAGAGGATTGTTTAGATGAACTCTTTTCCTGTTCATAAATATTTAGTTTGGCCATTATGGTTTTCGCATAGGGAGTATTTTGATATTCGGAGAGTAATGATTTATAAAGAACCGCTGCCGAATCGAAGTCATGTTTATCGTTTTCCAGAATGAAACCTGCAGCGAAAAGTGCTTGAGAAGCTAAAGGAGATTTCGAATAATTTTTATAAATACCTATAAATTCTTTTACAGCTTCATCAACTTCAGAATTGTAATACTTTTCTTCAGCAGCCAAATACAAATTATAGGCCGGATCAGAATCGCTAGTGCGTTGAATCTTACCGAGTTGTTTTGCTGCTTCCAGGTAAACTGTATCGTTCTTATAATTATCATACACTACCTGAAACAGGCTATCAGCCTTGACTTTATCATCTTTTATAAGATAATATGTTCCGATAGAATAGATAGTTTTTGCATAGTACCGATTGTTCGGGTATTCCGATAAAACTTTCTCATAATAATTGAGAGCAGAGTCCGGCACATTTAAATCCGTAAAGAACAAATTACCTAAATCATATTGCTCTTTTGCAATCATTTTATGAAGTGAATCAATCGAAACTGTCGGTTTAGGTGGGGGATATATAACTTCCTCAACCGTAAGAGGATTATTAATCGGGACCTGATTACCCTGCTGCCCAGTCACAAGATTATTAAGTGCGGGTACATCCCCAGTCTCCGAAGTCATATTTGTTATAAGTTGTCTATTTTGAGCGAGTCTATCAGAATTTGCAAGCGCAATTGAATCGGCTCTTGCTTGCTTTCTTTTTTGATACTCTTCATATTTTACTGAATCTTGGACAAATAATTCTGGAAATTCAATGTATGATATCTGTCTTCTTAAATCATGAATATTTTTATGATAGAGTTTATACTTATCAAGAACACGATATTTTTCTTTCGCTATTTCTTTTAATTCTCTGGATACAATTGAACTCGTAACACGTCCGTAATAAACCATTGCACTGTCATATTGGACAAAATCCTTTTCATAAATCTCAGCTTTCCTAAATCTTGCAATACCGGCACTTTCGTTTTTTTGATATGTACTATCAATATTAGTAAGCAAATCTAAAGTTTGATCAGTATCTCCTTTAATATAATAGATATCGGCGATTTCTAATTCAACCATCCCCAAACTGTCTCTAAATTTATCTTCATCTCTCATCTCTTCAAATAGTTGCATGCTTTCATCCAACATCCCTTCTTGCTTTTTAATTCGAGCATATTCCAACCTACTGTAAAACTCTACATCAAACGATGGGTCATATTGATCGACTTGCATGAATGCATTGGCTGCATTCTCCGGATCATTTTGAATTAGATATAGCCGACCGAGTTGATAATACACTTCAGCTTTCAATTCATCCGAATCAATTACTTCAACAAATTCATTTATTTTAGCGATAGCCTCCGAATAGTTTTCACTGTATATTAAATAACTGATTTGTTTAATGAAAGCTTCGGAATAAATTTCTTCTCTCTCTTCTTTGAGTGCTTCGGTTTTTACATCTTCCAAAACAGTTATGCCTGCATCAAAATCTCTCAATTGAATTTGAGTTTTACCGATCCAAAGTTTACTATCCAACGATAGATCGGTTTCTCCCAATGCGGACAATTCCAAAAACTTTCTCAGAGCTTTGGAATAACTCTGTTGATAGTAAAAGGCTTTTCCTGTCATGAAGAGTGCTTTATCAAAATAGGAGGATTCGGTTTCAAACTGCATTATCTTTGAACACTTTTCAATTACTTTTTCAAGATTTTGATTCGATTTAGTAGAAATTAATGCCTCTTTGAACTCAAATAGATTCTTAGGAGTATTTAATATTGAACTTTCCTCTTCTTCAAAAATTGATTTGGCATTGTAGTAAGTGTTAAAGTATGTAGTAAAATCACTCCAAAGACCGCATCCAGAAAGCAGTGCGATAATTGAGATAGGAAAAATGATCTTCATTGTGAAGAGAAATAATTGAATTCTTTTACTCATATCAAATAAGGATGATTGATTTATAAAGCTTCCTTTCCCGATTCATCCGTTCGAATCCTGATAACATCTTTTATATCATAAATAAAAATTTTACCATCTCCCACCTGACCTGTTTTAGCAGTACGTAATATTGCATTTACAACCTTTTCAACCATGGAATCATCAACAACAATTTCAATTTTCATCTTGGGAACAAATTCAATTTGATATTCACTGCCTCGGTAGATTTCCTTATGCCCTTTCTGCCTTCCGTAACCTCTCACTTCGGAAATCGTTAGTCCTTTTATCCCTTCTTCCAGCAAAGCTTCTTTAACTTCATCCAATTTAAATGGACGGACTATAGCTTCTATTTTCTTCATCCGAACCTCTGCTAAGAAATCTTACCATGACAGTGTTTATACTTCTTACCGCTGCCACACGGACAAGGATCGTTCCGCCCGACCTTTGCTTCGACCTTGACGGGTTTCTGCTTACCGCGTGTTGCTCCGCTCCCTTCTCCATGTACCGGAGATTTTAAGCCTAAATTAACAACGTCATCTTTTACTGTAGTTATTCTATCAGGTCTTTGCTCTCTGCTTTGCTTTACTTCTTCCGGAGCTTGCGGCCAAAACTTAAAGCAGAAGGAAACCACGTCATCCCTAATTTGATCGAGCAGCGACAAAAATAAATTGAATGCTTCACCTTTGTATTCCAAAAGAGGATCTTTCTGACCATAAGCACGCAGACCTATACCTTCTTTTAGATCGTCCATCTCTCTTAAATGCTCTTTCCATTTCTCATCTATCACACTTAAAACAGCATATCTTTCGAGCCTGGCCATTAATTCCGAACCAAGAAGCTCTTCTTTTCTACGGTAAAACTGGTTCGCTGCATCTATTATAATATTTTTTATTCCATCTTTCCCCAATTTCTCAAAATCATTGGGATCAATTTTTACCTCTACCAACAGACGTTGAAGCAGTTCTTCCTGAATATTTTCAATTAAGGCATCATCGTAATATTTATTAAGTACACTATCAACGAATTCGTCTAAATAATCGAATACTTCTCCTTTCAGACGTTCCCCTTCCAGTGCCTGTCTCCGTTTAGCATAAATTATTATTCTCTGCTGATTCATCACATTATCGAATTCAAGCAAACGTCTTCTTATGGCAAAGTTATTCTCCTCAACCTTCTTTTGCGCTCTCTCAACCGAACGAGTTATAAGTGGGGCTTGGATCACCTCACCGTCCTCGATACCAAGTCTGCTCATTACACCTGCAATTCTATCACTTCCGAATAATCTCATTAATTCATCTTCAAGAGAAATGTAAAACTTGGATATACCGGGATCGCCCTGACGTCCAGATCGGCCGCGTAGCTGTCTATCAATGCGTCGTGCTTCATGTCTTTCCGTACCTAATATGTAAAGCCCGCCTTTCTCAACAATGCCCGCACCAAGTTTAATATCTGTACCACGACCTGCCATATTTGTTGCTATCGTAACAGCACCAGGTTGCCCGGCAAATGCAACGATTTCTGCCTCTCGCTGATGCTGCTTGGCATTCAAAACATTGTGCTGCAAACCCTGACGTTTCAACATTCTACTGATAGTTTCCGAAACCTCAACACTTGTTGTACCCACCAATACAGGTATTTTTTCATCGCGAAGTTCTTTAATTTTTTCGATGATGGCATTGTATTTTTCACGCTTTGTACGATAAATTGCATCGTCCTCATCGTCTCTGGCAATCGGTTTATTTGTAGGAATAACAACTACTTCCAAACCATAGATTTCAAAAAACTCACCCTCTTCGGTTTCGGCGGTACCGGTCATACCGGCAAGTTTTTTATACAAACGGAAATAATTCTGCAGAGTAATAGTAGCAAGAGTTTGAGTGTCTCTCTCAACTTTAACATTTTCTTTTGCTTCTATTGCTTGATGCAAACCATCGGAATAACGTCTGCCCGGCAATATACGACCGGTAAATTCATCAACAATTGCGATCTTACCGTCTTCGGTAATAACATATTCAACATCTTTCTCAAAAAGACTAAAAGCTTTTAAAAGCTGGTTCAGCGTATGAATGCGATCACTTCTCTCTGAATAAAGTTTGTAGAGTTCATCTTTTTTCTTCAACCTATCTTCTGTAGTCAAAGAAGCATCATTTTCGATCTTGCTTATCTCGGTTCCCAAATCTGGAATCACAAAAAATTCTTTCCCTTCAGAAGAACCTATAGCCAACTCTTCTCTTCCTTTTTCGGTAAGATCTATTGAATTGTTTTTTTCATCGATCGCGAAATATAATTCTTCATCTATTTCGGGCATTCGCTTAGCTCTCTCTCTCAGAAATTGCTGGAGAAGTCGCTTATATTCAGGTTCAATTAAGACTTTCATCAATCGTTTGTTTTTAGGAAATCCGCGAAACGATCTTAAAAGATTAATTCCCGCTTGATGAGTATCTTTACCGTCCTCCGACTTTAACAAATTTTCAGCTTCCTGTACAATATTTGCTACCAATCCAGCCTGTTTTCTGAATAATCTTTCCACACGGGGTTTCATATCATAAAATTTGTGTTCGGTACTTCCAACCGGACCGGAAATAATCAAAGGTGTACGTGCTTCATCAATTAATACCGAGTCAACCTCATCAACGATTGCATAGTTATGTCCTCTTTGAACACATTGATCTTTTGATATAGCCATGTTATCACGCAGATAATCGAAACCGAACTCGTTGTTTGTACCGTAAGTAATATCCTTTTTGTATATTTCTCTACGTTCTTCCGAATCCATGGTATTTAAAATGCAGCCAACAGTTAAACCGTGAAATTTATAAATCTCACCCATCCATTCGCTGTCTCGCAGAGCAAGGTAATCATTGACTGTTACAATATGAACACCTCGGCCAGTAAGTGAATTCAAATAAATAGGCATAGTAGCAACAAGCGTTTTACCTTCACCAGTTGCCATTTCGGCAATTTTACCTTGATGTAGTACAACACCGCCGATCAACTGTACATCATAAGGAACCATATCCCAGGTACTCTTATTACCTGCAACATGCCATGATTGTCCAACAAGCCTTTCACATGTTGATTTTACAACAGCAAATGCTTCGGGTAGTATTTCGTCAAGTATTCTATTATATTCATCGTCAAGTTGAACTTCAAGTTTTTCAACTTCATCATAAATCGCCTGTTTATCTTCTTCAAGTTTATCGTCGCGTAACTTTACTTTAAGTTCATCCAGCCTGTTCCTTAGTTCTGCCGTTTCACTTTGTATTTTCTCTTTGAATTCCTTTGTTTTTACTCGTAGTTCATCATCGGTTAAGTTCTTGAATTCTTGGTAGTGAGCATTTATTACATCAACCATTGGCCACATCTCTTTCATCGCTCGTGCATTTTTATCACCAAAAATCTTCTTTAATACAGTATTTAACATCAAATTCTCCTCTTTTTCAGTGTAATAAAGTTAACCAAAGCCGTTTTGAAATGCAATTTACAGGCTTTACTGAGTTTTTATTGATATAGCTATTTTTACCATACTATATATTATTTGTTTCATATAAGTAACCGCACTCTCGGATTATCCTTCCATTCGACAAGATAAGCAGATATTTGTTATTTTAATTTCTAGAATGTAAAAATATTTCGCCCACATATATTTGAAAACACAAAGTTACATGCTTTCGGATGAATTCTTTAGATTCTTAAAAGAGAATGCAGGTGGATTTCTTACAGCAGGTGAAATTGATACTGTTATTCATAAATTCCAGGAAGAAATAGCTCTTCATCATTTTACCAGAACCTCTGAAGTAAATCTAATTAGAATCATCTCCTCACGGTACGACAAAGTAACATTGCTCAACGACGGTCTTAAATATCCCCATCACGTTGAAGTGCTGATTGCAATCTCATCCAATAGTAATTACCTAACCGACATAGTAGTCAGAAACCCGGAATATCTTTACCAAACATTCAATCAAGAAAACCTCAAAGGCGGCCTGGCCGAAGAAAATATAAAAGGCGAGATCAAAGAAGCCATTAGCAAATTCAAAACCTTCGATGCAAAATTGAACACGCTTCGGAACTATAAGAGAAAGACTATTCTTAAAATCGGGTTTGCTGATATTTTAGGTTTTCAAAATCTCAAGTCAACCACGCAAGATCTTTCTGTTCTTGCAAAAAATATTTGTTCTACTATGTTTCATTTATGCTATAACGAAATCCTAAATAAATACAGTATTGAAATTTGCAACAGAAAATATGTATTAGCATCATTAGGCAAGCTTGGCGGAAGAGAATTGAACTATAGCTCGGATATTGATTTAATCTGCTTTTACGATAAGAATGAAGAATTACAAGACACAAAAAAAGAATATCACGAAATCATAACAGAAGCTGTACAGTTATTTATAAAATCCAGCTCTGAAACCTCAGAAAACGGGTATTGCTACCGCATCGATTTCAGACTACGTCCCGACGGAAAATTTTCTCCCTTATGCCGGACAATGAATGATTATATCAAATATTACGAGATACGGGGAGAAAATTGGGAAAGACAGATGTTAATTAAAACCGACTTTGTATGCGGAGATAGAAACTTATACGACTCATTCATCAACATAGTGAAATCCTTTGTGTATCCTGCATCTTTCATTTCATCTCCTGTTGAAGAAATTAGTAAGATAAAGAAAGACATCGAGAGTAAAGTACTTGGTGAAAGCAACGTAAAATTATTCCCCGGTGGTATTAGAGATATCGAATTTTCGGTTCAGGTACTTCAATTATTGAACGGCGGTAAAATTAAAGAATTACAAACCAGTAATACGCTAAACGCTATAGATTCATTACTCAAAAACGACTTACTAAATCAACGAGAAGCGGATTCATTAAAAACTTCATATATAACTTATAGGAAAATTGAACATTATCTTCAATTGATGAATGATTTGCAAACTCATACTATCCCTGAAGAAAGTGAGATTTCCGAAAAAATTTCTAGATTTTTAGGATTCAAATCAATTCTGGAATTTAAAAAAGAAATAAGATTATATAAGAATAGAGTACAGAAAATTTACAACTCAATCATCAAAACGTCCCGTGGTCACCTATCTCTTAATTATTCAATAGATAAAGTCTACTTCATCGATAGAAAAAGAGCTATTCAAAACTATAAATATTTACAAAACGGAACGGGACTTTTCATGCACAAAGAATTCGATAGAAAGACTTCTGAACTCTTTATCAAATTGCAGCCAATGCTGCTAAAATACTTGAGAAGTTCTATAACATCGGACAATGCTCTTGACAACACTGCTAAGATCATTAAAAACGTTCCTTTCCCTTCTATCTGGTATTCTGTGTTATTGAACAAAAATTTTTTCTACGACTTCCTACGATTATGCGAAAACTCTCAACGCTTCGTCGATCTCTTAACCACAGACAAATTCAACAGTGAATTATTCATATCCAGACAAGCTTTCCAAAAGAACCTTGTTCCATTGCTTGATAGTTTATTAACTAACCAAGCTCTGTTTATTCTCTCCATTCAATTCGGATTAAACTTAATAACTCATACAAAATTATCAAAATTATTAACTGATAGTATATTGATTCATTTAATAAAAGTGATCGACAAAGCTCATTTAGAATACGATTATTTTGTAGGAGCCATGGGAAGTTTTTGAAGCAGTGAAGAAACTCCGGTCCGCACGTCAGACCGCGGGATTTTTGCTGCAAAAGAGTTTGCTATTGTTGCTTAAGGGGCGTGATTTATCCCCTGCTTTCAAGCAGGGATTCATG
>CAZKNM010000101.1:0-8876 GCA_964554135.1 uncultured Melioribacteraceae bacterium | reverse complement strand
TACAGCAATTGCAATAATCCCTAATAATAATATTAAAAGTCCACGTCCTGCCATAACTATCTCAAATTATTTGGTTGAATTATTCTCTCTATATATGCACCGGAGACATAAAGTGTGTCTTCAAACTGTCTTCTGAATGGATAAACACCTTCTATAGTCAATGCGAATTTAACAGATCTTACTTGAGAGGCGGTTGTTGTTAACGCTCCACCGGAAGTGTAATACCACAATCTGAAATTCGTTACACCGAGATTGCTCGTTAGATTAGAAGGGCTGCCGTTCACGGTTCTGTAAAGAAGTCTGTCTCTCGGATTCGCAGTTGACGATAACGCAGTCGTATCACTCATAAGATATGCAACGGTGTCGATGGTTCCGTTATTATCTATATCGCATCTATAAGATATAGTATTGGTGCCTGCAGTGATAATTTTTGCACCGGTAGTTGCTTTAAAACCGATTTTTCTTAAATCATATTCTATTTCTTCTACTAAAGAAGTTAAATTCGTTTGAGAAAGTTTATCCATGGAAAGTGTTGTTGACGAGTCGAGGATACTCGAGTTCAATTGAAGTATCATTAAAATTACAAGACCGCCAATAATTGTTGAACCTACTAACTCTAATAAATAAGCCATTTTGCTTCCTTAATAAGTAAAGACATAAAAAAGCTGTACCGGGGGAATTTTCGTCGAATCTATATAAGGGCTTTTAACTCGAACAGTTAACCGTTTGCCGAATGTTCTAACTCCGGAAGCAGCGCCGCCGGGATTAGTAAGATCTACATACTCCACCCTCGCACGTATTGTATCAGGACCTCCCCTTGGAGTTCTAACAACACGCCAGTATCCGTTATAGTCATCAACGTCGTCATATAAAGTATTTGATAGGAAGTTGGAGATAGAAGAAGTATCGGGGAATGAAATACTTGTCTCACCGGTTTCTCTGCCAAGCGTAGAAGATAACTGACTTGTAGATGTAATATTGCCGGTGATGGCATTTTCATCAAAGTATTTTGTTTTTACCTCGTCAATTAGGGTTTGACCTAATGAAACAGTGGAGACAATATATTCACTTTCGGAGACGATCTCGTTGTTATTTAATAACAATCTGTTCGTCGATAAAATAAATATTGCTAGTAAAGCCATTGCACCTACTGTCAATAAAAGGTTGCTTTCCATTTTAATCTCAATATAATTATTGATTACCCAAAACTAGACGATAAGTTTACTCGATATTTTTATAACTATAATAAAATTGATATAAATATACAATTACTATATTCAATTATTATGCTAAAATGATATGTTGTGTTTTTCGTCATAATTTGCGGATATTCAAGGAATTGCCGGCTTTATATTCATACATAATCTCATAATAAAACAGCAGCTACTTAAATGAATTGTAAAAGTCTTGCATCGGACAAATTTATTTGCTTGAAGTAAAATGAAATTAAAGCATTATGTGGGGAAATGAGTGATTCAGTTAGGATGTTTTTTTATGGGGATAATATTATTTTCGATTGCGTAATAGACTAACTCAGCATTATTGTTTAAATGTAATTTTTGAATAATATTTTGTCTGTGATTTATAACTGTATAATGACTAATAGATAACTTTTCTGCTATTTGTCTGTAATTCAAACCATTTGCGATTAGATTTATTATTTCTTTTTCTCTGTCTGTTAGGCATAGTGAGTTTGAAGATCTGTTTCTGGTCTTCTTATGATATTCAGAATAATTATTCATAATCAATTCATTCACATCCTGAGAGAAATATTTTTTACCTTGCGCAATAGATTTGATTGCTTCAAGTACCTTTTGAGAATCGGACATTTTTGAAACATATCCTTCTATTCCCAATGATAACGCATTGAAGATGTAATCGGCATCTATATACATAGTGAGAAATAAGATTTTAATTTCAGCATTGCGCTCCTTAATTTTTTTTGCAGCATTGATACCTTCTACCCCAGGCATTTGTATATCCATCAGTATGATATCGGGCTTTAATGTGTTTGCCAACTCAATTAAACTATTGCCATCGGAAGTTTCACCCAGCAGTTCCAATTCCGGATCACTCAAAATAACGGTTTTAATTCCTGTTCTGAAGATGGGTTGATCGTCAGCTATAATTATTTTTATTTTCATAATTATTCCCAATAAGAATTTCTATATAGATTTTAGCGTTATAATTCTTTTGTATGAATTTGCATTTCGGTTAAATGAATAAGTGATTCGATTAATTCAAATAGTGATTTATTCATGAATCCCCATAAGAAAAATTGGTTAACGATAACTGCAATTATTGAAAGTTATCAATCGGATATTTTACTTATTCATGCCATGATACAATCTCATATTTATCAGTGACTGGGAAATGGGGAGGGATGGTTAGTAGAAATCTTTCGTCAAATATAACGTGTTTTTTGAAACCTTTAAATGTTCCGTCGTTTTCAATTTTTACCACTTTTTCTTCCTTGGCAGCAATTACACCCCCCCGTAAAAATATTTGGCCATGATTTCCGATGTTAAGCAAATCTTCAGCCTGAACTCCTCCTTGAGCACAAAATATAGAAGCATCAATACAAATGTTGGATTGATTTGCCGTGGTATTGGCTATAATCAAGTTATTAGTAGCTAATATTCCCAACATATCGGTAGATGAGGTTGGAGTATATATGTTGTTTCCTGCGTAAACCATCGGAGCGGATGAATATGTGATATCATCGGTAACATAAACGTTTCCGCTTCCCAATCCAGAACTCTCTCCTGATACAACAGTGATTTGTCCGTTTAGAACACCGGACATATAGACATTACCTTTAGCTAAATAGCAAATTCCGGTTGGAGCGAATGTCGTTATAGGTAACGTTGCAGGTGGACCGTAAGAACTAGTATCTGAACCTACCCCGGTACGATATGTAACTGATCCGTCATCGTTGAATTTCAACCACAGATCCGTATCGTGAAAGTATGATGAACCGCCGAAGTTATTCACTCCGTCAAGCGCTGCATTTTTTTGATCAAGGAAACTGTAGTTGTTTGGAAAGGGTACATCTACACCTGTTTCAAAACCCCCGTAAAATTTTGGATCGTAACCCAAACCCTCCCAGAATTTCGGATCCGGACTGAATCCTTGTTGTGTTGTTACTTTACCGTAAAAAACCGGACTCCCTTCAATATTTAATACTGATTGCGAATGGAACGAACCGTATACGGTATCTCCTGAAATAAAAACTTTGGAACTCATGTTTTGGATATACCAACCGAATTTGGCGAAGCTGCTGGGCTGCAATTTTACACTAACTGTTTTATTATTCCGCTGTATGTTCCTACGGATGTAATTTCCTTTTGATAACCTGACGTGCTCAGAGTTACATTGAATGTCCCGTCTTCAAAGGGGATATTTGAAAATCCCGAAGCCCAATCATTATCATTGAATAATTCATTCAGTGCAAGATTAGCACCGCTAACCGCGATGTTATGAGCAATTGTCTCTTCGTAATAATTGCTTAAATTGTCTACGGCACGAACAGAAAGATTTCC
The DNA here is from genome assembly GCA_964554135.1 of uncultured Melioribacteraceae bacterium. Classification (GTDB taxonomy): domain Bacteria; phylum Bacteroidota; class Ignavibacteria; order Ignavibacteriales; family Melioribacteraceae; genus CAZKNM01. The sequence goes on along the minus strand of CAZKNM010000101.1, from coordinate 5,334 downwards.
GAAGTTGTAACTAACAATTAAGAATAATAAACTAAAACCAAGTACTAATAACAAACTGGCATTTCCACCCATGATGGTCACCTATTTTTTAAATTTCTTGCGGCTAATCTGATTTGCCGCCAAAATGCTGTTGTATATTGATTATTATAACCAATCGTGTTTTCGATTGTAATGTTAATCTGCATTGTGTGTATTTCTGCCGGCGTTGTAATTGGGAAATAAATCGTATCACCAAGTACATCAAAGTATATTAACCTGAATTGTGTAACTCCTAAATTTGATCCTCTTGGTGTTACGCTGTTTACTACACGGTATAACAATCTATCTCTTGGGTTCGGTGTTTCGGTAAGTTCGCTTGCCGATCCCAAATAGTAATGCATCGTATCGACATCTCCATCATTGTCATCATCTGTTAAAAATTTAATGCTGGTTGAATCTGCGTTAATAATAGCGTTAGAAGGATTTGGTATTTTAGTCCAGTCGGCGCAGTAACCTATTTTTCTGAAATCATATTCGATTAGTTGAACAACTTCAACAAGACTTTGCTGAACGATCAAATCACCGCCGTTTTTATAAGTATTTTCCACTGAATGGTCATTCAATTTCAGCAAAATTAAAAAGAGAATACTTCCGATAATCATCGAACCAAATATGTCTATTAATGTACTGAATCCCATTTGTTTACCTATCTGTAATACCAATAACTATAAATTGAAGACATTTTTACCGTATCGATCATGGAGACGCTTGTGATTGTAACGGTTATTTCTTTATGCCAGGTTTTTATTGCCGATATTGCGTCAGGATTCGAAGTAGTTACATAATTCACCCTGCAGGAGATGTTGAAAATTGCCGACGGCATTGATGAATCGACACGTGTATATCCGTTGAAGTCATCAAAGTCATTGTACGTATCGTATGTTTCCCCGGCCTCTGGACCGAGTAGCAAGGGAAGAGTAAGAGCATTCAAACTTGTTACCGATGCGCTATCGGATGTATTATCAAATGTCTTGCTGGTTGCTTCCTCAATTACCGATGTGCCTAGAGATACTGCAAGAACACCGAACTTTGTGTCATACAACACGCTATCCGTTATTAGGAAACTGTTGTTAGTTCTCAAAACCACTACTGAGAGGAGTAGTAGTGCAGCGATTGTTATTAACATTTGTCCGGTGTTCATTGCATTGTATGTTTTAAGGATGCCCATCATATTGAATCAAATATAATGCTATGAGGAATAGTTGCCTTTTTGTGTAATGCTCAGTGGTAATGCTAATGGTGAGAGCTAAAATCAGTAGTAGTAACCGGAAGTAATGTATGGAGAAATCAAGAAATGAATTTATCACTCATAAAAGAGGAGGCATGGTCGAATTATGTAATATTTACCGGATACTAATATCCTCTCCTTAAAATTTGCTCAAAATCGGCTTTCACCATTATTTTAATGAGGTCTTCGAATTTAGTCCTAGCCTTCCACCCGAACTCTTTTTCTGCTTTTGAAGAGTCACCTATCAACATCTCAACTTCTGTTGGGCGGTAGTAACCGGGGGATACTTCAACAATGGAGGTTCCAGGTTTCAGGTTAGCAAGTTTGTCAAGTTTATTAACGATGTAAGGATTTCTCTCCGGTTCGAATTTTTTTATAACACCGGTCTCACTTTCATCTTTGCCGCGCCATTCCAGATCAATTCCTAATTCTTTGAATGATAATTCGGTAAATTCTCTAACTGTATGTGTTTCACCTGTCGAAAGAACGAAGTCGTCTGCTTTCTTATGCTGTAAAATTTTCCACATTCCTTCACAATATTCAGGCGCATAGCCCCAGTCTCGTTTTGCATTTAAGTTTCCAAGAATTAGCTTATCTAGTTTACCAAGTAAAATTCTGTTAGCCGCTCGCGTGATTTTTCTTGTAACAAATGTTTCTCCCCGTCTTGGTGATTCATGATTGAATAAAATTCCGTTGCTGGCAAAAATATTATATGCTTCGCGGTAGTTAATAATTATCCAGTAAGCGTATAGTTTTGCTACTCCGTATGGGGAGCGGGGGTAGAACGGGGTTTTTTCTGTTTGCGGAACTTCCTGTGCTTTGCCATACAATTCACTCGTTGATGCTTGATAGAACCTCGTATTTTTCAAACCTATTTCACGCATTGCATCAAGGAAACGTAAAGTACCCAGTGCATCAACCTGACTGGTATAATCCGGTATCTCAAATGAAACTTTAACATGACTTTGTGCAGCGAGATTATAAATCTCATCAGGCCCTATTTTTTCCAGAAGGCGGTTTAGGTTACTGGGGTCGACAAGATCGCCGTAATGAAGAAATAATTTTTTATTAAGTATTTCAGGATTGTTGTAAAGATGATCGATGCGCCCCGTGTTAAAAGAACTGCTCTTACGAATCATCCCGTGAACTTCATAACCTTTTTCCAAGAGAATTTCGGTTAGGTAACTACCATCTTGACCGGTGATTCCTGTTATGAGTGCTCGTTTCATTTTTAATCCTTTGTTCTTTATCTGTTGTTCTTGGTTCGTAGTTCTTTGTTTGTTGTTCTTTAAATTTATCAATTACCATATTATACTACAGACCCCTGACTAAGGGCGATTATTTAAGTACCAATCATACGCTAATTTTATCCCATCCTCCAGTGAGGTTTTGTGTTTCCACCCAAGGTTATGCAGACGCGTTACATCCATCAGTTTTCTTGGAGTACCGTCTGGTTTGGTTTTATCATATTTAATCTCACCGTTAAAATCGACAACATTTTTAATTATATCGGCAAGTTCTCCGATCGATAGATCTTCACCCGTTCCAATATTGATATGAGAAATTCCATTATCATATAGATCATTTGCGTTCATTTTCTGCATCAGGAAGTGCAGAGCGTCTGCTAAGTCGTCTATATAAAGAAATTCTCTGCATGGTTTGCCGCTTCCCCAGACGACAACATGATCTTTGTTATTTGCTTTTGCTTCATGAAACTTTCTAATTAATGCCGGGAGTACGTGTGCTGTTTGCAGATCATAATTGTCGTTAGGTCCATATAAATTTGTAGGCATAACGGAAAAGAAATTACAGCCGTATTGCCGGTAATAATTTTCGCAAAGTTTTATACCGGCAATTTTTGCGATTGCATAAGGCTCATTAGTTGATTCCAATGTATCCGTTAGGAGATACTCTTCCTTCAAAGGTTGGAGAGCCAGTTTAGGATAAATACACGAACTGCCGAGAAAAATTAATTTTTCAACTCCGTTTTCATAAGCAGTATGAATAATATTCGATTCAATCATTAAATTTTCATAAATGAACTGGGCACGGTACGTGTTATTGGCGAGAATACCTCCAACTTTTGCCGCTGCAACAATAACATATTCCGGTTTTTCCTTCTTAAAATATTTTTCGACGTCAGCTTGACGTGTAAGATCGAGCTCGCTTATATCTTTGACAAGAAGGTTTGTGCATTCCTCGGATTTTAATTTTCTGAAGATTGCCGAACCAACCATTCCGGTATGTCCGGCGATATATATTTTTTTGTTTTTCATTTCGTGAAATTGTTAGCAGATAGTCTTTTCGAAGGGCAATATATAAATATTTGTGAATTGAAGCTATTATGGAATTTAAGATGTTGGGATTCTCTTTCAATTATTGACAAAGTTGTTATATTTAACGAAACGAAAATAATTCTTTGAGAAAAATGGATGCAATAAGTCTGTTTGTCGGTTTAAATCTTTTTGTGACTTTAACTTCTCAATTCTCAGCAGCCAAGAAGGGGATCAAGACATTGCTGAGTAAAGTGGCTCAACGACCTAAAACGTATCTTCAAAAAATTCCTCCAAACGTATCCGCCGTTATTTTGGTCATAGTTATTCTGGGAGTTTTTAAGATAGGCACAATTGAGATTGAGACTCCAAATCAATTTCTTGCGGTGAGAGTAGTTGGTTTGGTTGCATATATTGTTTTCTCATGGTTGCAGATTTGGGTTTACAAGTCGCTTGGTGAAAGTTATTCGCAGGAGATAGTTATTTTGAAAGAGCATAAACTCCACACGACTGGTGTGTACAGATTTATTCGTCATCCGCAGTATGTATGTCAGATATTAAGCGATCTTGGTGCCGGTGTTGCACTTTTAAGTTATATTGTTGTTCCTTTGGTAATATTGGTTGAGCTTCCTTTGTTTCTCTTGCGTGCGTCTTATGAGGATAAAATGCTCGCAAAGCATTTTAAAGAAGAATTCCTTGCTTATAAGAAAAAGAGTGGATTTGTTCTACCGTTCATCGGATAATTAAAATAATTTACTGATGAAAATAAAATACATATTGCTGATCTTTCTTACCTTTACCGCCGTGATCGATGCTCAACGTCTTCTGAAAATTTCCGTCTCGGTGAACGGCAGTACAGAGTACGTTCCGTATCTTGTGAGAAAAGGAACAACATTCGTATCCGCCCGGGAATTGGCCAAGTTAATAACAGAGAATTATTATTACAACAATGAAGCTTCAAAGCTTGAGCTTAAGTTCCGCAGCTACAATCTGAAAGTTACAGCAAGAAATCAGTTTGTCGTTCTCATCTCACGCACCGATAATTCCCAGCATATTTTTCAATTACCAATTTCAACAATGATTATTGGTAATGATATTTTCATTCCATTGGTTTATTGTTTACAATATCTGAACCTTGCAGCTGAAACAGAAATTACTTTTAATGACGGAGCGAAACATATCGCAGTTACAAACCGAGCTGTAAACACCACCGCATTTTTGCAAGGTCAAAAGAAAATAGAATATCAAACTTCAACGATTATCACGGGACCGGAAAAAATTAATTCTGCATATGATATTTATGGAATCAATATTGAGGAAAAAACAAACGGCACCTTGATTAGACTTAAATCTCAAAAGAAGATCAATGCTTACCGAAGTTCTATCAATAACGGTATTCTCTATCTTTTTCTTACCAGTGTATCGGTTGAACCGAATTTGGTATCGAAAGTTCAAGTTGCGGGATTAGTACGGAAAGTAAACACAAGAAATGTATCCGGAAACATTCAAATAGAATTCACGTTGAAAGACGGTTATTCTACTTCCGAATCTTTTCAAGAAATTAATAGCAACGATCTGTTGGTAACTATTCAAAATGAAACGTTTACCCTTATGTCGCAGATCCAAGTAAACCTGCCCTTTCTTCTTGAGTTCGCTGAAAATGGCACGTGACACAACATCTCTCGGCGCAAGCTCACCCACAGCGTCGTATTTCTGCATGAACCTCTCGCCCCTGGAGTTCAGCAGGTACCCGCCCTCGCCCCTTGCGCCTTCACTGATAAGTATATTTGAACC
>CAZKNM010000100.1:6347-8877 GCA_964554135.1 uncultured Melioribacteraceae bacterium | reverse complement strand
CGAAATCACGCCGATGTGGGTCGAATCTGTCTAATATTTTTATTGACTTTAGAGTAAAATCAGATTAATATAGTAACCGGTAAAGTTATCGGTAAAGTAAATGATAAAAAAACGAGAAAAAATTAGACTCGACGACATTGCAAATAAACTGAATGTAACGAAAGTAACCGTATCAAAAGCTCTACGCGGGCACCCCGATATTTCACAGGCAACGATGAAACTTGTAAAAGCAACTGCTCAAAAAATGGGCTATGTTCCAAATTTCATGGCTCGTAATCTTTCATCGAAACGTTCGAATACGATCGGTGTAGTAGTCCCGAAAATTGCTCACTACTTTTACGGGGATATTATTGAGTCGATGTATGATGTTGCTTTCGAAAATAATTATGAACTAATCCTTATGATCTCTCGTGAAAATGCCCAGAGAGAAAAAGAACATATTCAGACTCTTCTATCAATGCGCGTTGACGGATTAATCATTTCTATCTCCCAAGAAACACAAGATTATTCAATTTTCGAAACGATACGCCGACATAATGTTCCTTTCGTTTTTATGGATAGAATTCCCGATATTCCTGATATTTCTACGGTATCAGTCGATGATAGAGGTGGAGCATATAAAGCTGTTGAGCATGCTATTAGATTGGGTTATAAAAATATTGCCCACTTTGCAGGTTATTCTAAAATAAATATTGGGCGTCAAAGGTATCTTGGTTTTGTTGAGGCAATGAGAAAATACAAAATTCCGATAAAACCTGATTGGGTTGACTATGGAGGTTTTAGTGAACAATACGGTTATGAAGCTTTTAAAAAACTTTATAAGCGCAATAATCTACCCGACTTAATTTTTACAGTTGCTTTTCCTGTAGCCTTAGGAATTTACATGGCAGCCCGTGAATTTGGATTAAGAATTCCAGAGGATATTGATATTATTTGTTTCGGTAATGCGAAAGTCCAAAATTTCCTTTCACCCCCTTTGAGTTGTGTTAATCAACCGTCAATTCAACTGGCGCAAAAATCGATGGAATTATTGCTTGAAATAATAAACAATCCCGAAACGAAATCTAGAAACATTCAACTTGATACTGAATTGATATTAAGAGAGACATGCATAAAATTTAATAAAGCGTGAAGACTATTGATGAAAAGACATTTACATTACTTCCATATTGTTAGGTGTAACAGCATAATTATCGATCAAAACTGCAAATCTTGTATTTACACCTACTTTAATCAGTATGCAATAATGTTATCTAGTAAATATATGACCCACTCATTATCAAAATAAATGGGAGATGTAATGAGCGAATACAAACTCCATGAAGATAGATTTTTTGATTCAAATCCAGCGATAAGAAAAATAGCACGTGAACTTTACAATGGAGTGAATGAACTCCCCATTGTGAGTCCGCATGGTCATGTTGATCCGAATATATTTGTGAATAACGAACCATTCCCTAATCCGACGGAGTTATTCATTATACCAGATCATTATGTTTTTCGTATGCTCTATTCGCAGGGTATTTCATATGAATTGTTGGATATGCCCCAAAAGAACGGTGTGAGAAAAGGAATTGATCCGAAAAAAGTCTGGAAATTATTTGGAGAAAATTATTACCTGTTTACCGGAACACCGACAGGTATTTGGCTAAATCATGAATTTATTGAAGTCTTCGGTATCAAAGAAAAATTAAACGGTGATAATGCTGAAAAAATTTTTGATGAGTTAAATGAAAAATTACAGTCACCGGAATTTTTACCACGTGCTTTATACGAGCGATTTAATATTGAAGTATTGTCTACAACAGATTCTGCTATAGATTCGTTAAAACCGCATCAAGAAATAAAAGATTCAGGATGGAGTGGAAAAATTATTCCCAGTTTTCGACCCGACACGGTTACAGATCTTCTCAATCCGAATTGGAAAAATAATCTAATTAAGTTGGGTGAGATTATCGATAAGGAGATTACATCATACAAAGAATTTATATCAGCATTGAGGGAACGGAGATTGTTTTTTAAGAAGATGGGTGCAAAATCAACTGATCACGGAGTTGCTTCTCCTTATACTCATAAACTTGGAAATGTGGAAGCAGAAAATGTTTTTATGCACGCATTGCAAAATAAAATTACAGAAGACGATGCAGCACTTTTCACTGCCAACATGTTGATGGAAATGGCGGAAATGAGTATCGATGACGGATTAGTCATGCAAATACATTCAGGGTGTTTCCGCAGTCATAACAAATTGATCCTTGATAAATATGGTACCAATAAAGGGTGCGACATTCCGCTTCAAACGGAATACACTATAAATTTAAGAGAGTTACTTAATGCTTACGGAAATGATCCCCGTTTGACCGTGATTTTATTTACAATGGATGAATCAACTTATTCACGCGAACTGGCCCCTCTTGCCGGACATTACCCGGCACTAAAGCTCGGACCTGCATGGTGGTTTAACGACAGCATTGAAGGAATGACTCGTTATAGACAAATGGTTACTGAAACCGCCGGATTTTATAATACA
>CAZKNM010000100.1:2694-6303 GCA_964554135.1 uncultured Melioribacteraceae bacterium | reverse complement strand
CTGCCTGCTAGACATGATCTTTCAAGACGTGTGGACTGTAATCTCTTAGCCGGTTTAACAGCGCGTCATATTATTTCAATGGATGAAGCCCGGAAGTTGAGTCAAGATTTAGCTTATAACCTTGTGAAGAATGCATATAAACTGTAGCAGTGATCTCAACAACTGCTGTAAGATTAGTGAAAAATTTAACAGTAGGTAAAAAGAGATGAAAATTATGAAAAGAGAAGAAATTAATGCGGAAATTATCAAAAGAAAAGCTATTGCAGTTATTCGAATAAATAATCTCTCTAAGTTATTAAGAATAGTTGAAGCGATTGCCAAAGGGGGAGTCTCCACAATCGAATTAACAATGACAATCCCGAATGCTATTGAGGCGTTGAAAATTGTTGGGAAAGAATTCAAGCAAGATTTATTACTCGGAGTAGGAACAGTTTTAACAAAAGAAATTGCCGACAAGTCGATAAATGCAGGCGCAAAGTTTGTAGTCAGTCCTATTTTAAAAAAGGAGATCATCAAAGCATCTCATGATCATAATGTATCTGTAATTTCGGGTACTTTTTCTCCAACCGAAATGCAAATTGCTTATGAAGAAGGAGCAGATTTTGTCAAACTATTTCCGGCAGATAATCTGGGGATGTCTTTTATTTCGTCGGTGAAAGCCCCGCTGCCCCATCTCAAAATAATTCCCACCGGTGGAGTAACCATTGAAAATGCAATCGAGTGGATCAATGCAGGTGCAAGTGCGGTAGGTATCGGTTCTGCATTGGTTGATAAAAATGCTATTGAAGCCGATAATTATGCAAAGCTGACTGAGAATGCTAAAAAATTATGCGAGAATCTTAAAGTTTATTAGGAGTTAAAATTATGAAAAATATTTCCTTTGACGATTTGAGAGGTAAGGTTTGTGTTATTACCGGCGGCGCTGGTGTCTTGGGAACTACCTTATCTTTGGGGCTGGTAAATGCCGGATTGAATGTGATCATACTTGATTACAATAAAGAAGCTTGCGAAAAATGTGCGGAATATCTCAAAAAGGAAACCGGGAAAGATATTCCCTATTTCGTTTCGAATGTTTTGGAAAAATCATCGATGATAGAAACCAAAAAGCTGATAAATGAGAAGCATGGTAGAGTTAGGATATTGATAAACGGAGCGGGGGGTAACTCACCGAAAGCAACAACAAATCTCGAATTTCTTGATAAAGAAAATTTGGGAGAATTGGAAAAATCATTTTTCGGTTTGGACGTCGACGCATTCAAAAGCGTTTTCGATTTGAATTTTATAGGAACGTTAATCCCATCGATGGTAATCGCTGAAGATATGCTGGAAGATGGAGGAGTAATTCTAAACATTTCATCAATGAATGCATTTCGTCCTTTAACAAAAATTCCCGCTTACTCAGCTGCGAAATCATCTATTAACAATTTTACCGAATGGCTAGCGGTTCATCTTGCAAAAATAAATATAAGGGTTAATGCAATTGCCCCCGGATTTTTCTTAACGAATCAAAACCGGTTTTTGTTAATGGATGAGAAAACAAACCAGCTTACTGCGCGCGGTAATAAAATCATTGCCGGAACACCTATGGGTAAATTCGGCGAACCGGAAGATTTGATCGGTACAACGTTATACCTGTTATCCGATCTATCGAAATTTGTTACGGGTGTGATAATCCCGGTCGACGGTGGTTTTAATGCTTATTCAGGAGTATAACCATAGGTTGATTTGTCTAAAATAAATAAGAGAAGTTAGTGATTAAAGAACCGAAAGAAATATTGGAAGAATTAAAACCTGAGAAGGAATTTTTTATCGGCATCGACTCAGATGGCTGCGTCGTCGATACGATGGAAATAAAACATAAAGAATGTTTCTGTCCGAATACGATAAAACATTGGAATCTTCAAATGATTTCGAAATACGTACGTGAAGCTTGGGATTATGTTAACCTCTATTCTAATTCGAGAGGCACAAATAGATTTAAAGCCCTATTGGAAGTAGTAGACTTGCTGAGAGATCGTCGCGAAGTAATTGCAAGAAAAGCCGTTCTACCTAATTTGGAAGTTTTAGCCGATTGGGTGAAAAAAGAATCTAAGTTGGGAAATCCTGAATTGGAGAAATATACAGCTGAAGTTATAAATCCGATAATTGATCAAACTTTGAAATGGTCGAAAGCAATTAATGAAAGTATCGCCGAAATAGTTTACGGTATTCCTCCATTCTCCTTTGTGGTTGAATCACTTGAATTGTTGAGTAAGAAAGCAGATGCAATTGTTGTTTCCCAAACTCCGGTTGAAGCGCTCATAAGAGAATGGGAAGAAAATGATATAGATAAATACGTTAAATTGATAGCAGGACAGGAATACGGAACGAAGGCTGAACACATCAAATTTGCAGCGAAAGACAAATATGAGGCAGATAAAATTTTAATGATCGGTGACGCCCCCGGTGATTTGAACGCTGCTAAATCAAACGGTGTCTTGTTCTATCCTGTAAATCCAGGGCATGAAGAAGATTCGTGGGAGAGATTTTTTAATGAAGCTCTGGATAAATTTTTCGCAGGTAGTTATACCGGTGAATATGAAAGTGAATTGATTAATGCATTTGAAAAATATCTCCCTAACACACCACCATGGAAATAAAGGTATTATAAAATTTATAGGAGAAAATTATGAGTAACAGATATGGATTGGAAATCAAATCCAACGGTGCACTTGATTTATTATCTCTCGGTGCCATGGTTCACCGTATTGATCCGGGAATAATTCCTTTTAGAAAAGCAACTGAATGTAAAATTCATGTCAGCGGTGGTGAGTTTAATGTGGCTGCTAACCTTGCCGATTGTTTCGGTATGAGAACCGGTATGGCTTCGGCAATGGTGAACTACCCGATTGGTGATTTAATAGCAGAACGCGTTAAAGCAATGGGAGTAAAACCCTTTTATAAAAGATTTGAGCATAACGGGGTAAACGGTCCCAACATGGCAGCCGTTTTAAGTGACCGTGGTTTTGGTATTCGTCCTCCTGTTGTTTTCTATAACAGATCTAACGAAGCAGCGGCTCTATTAAAACCGGGTGATTTCGATTGGAAAACAATATTTACTGAGGGTATACGCTGGTTCCACAGCGGAGGAATATTCGCTGCTCTTTCCGATACAACGGGACAGGTCATTATCGAAGCTATGAAAGCTGCTAAAAAGGCTGGAGCTGTTACAAGCTTCGATTTGAACTACCGCGCTAAATTGTGGAACATTTGGGGAGGAGAAGAAAAAGCAACCGAGGTAATTGACAGTATTGTTAAACATGTTGATGTATTAGTCGGCAATGAAGAAGATCTTCAAAAAGGATTAAGAATACCGGGACCTGAAGTATCAGCAAGATCAAAACTTGATCCGAGTGTTTTCTTCGGTATGATAAATAAGGTAATTGAAAAATATCCTCAGGTAAAAATTGTTGCAACAACACTTCGCGAAGTTCATTCAACAAATCACCACAGTTGGAGCGCCGTTGCGTGGATCAATGGGAAAACATACACCGCTCCGACTTGTGAGTTGAATGTTTTTGATCGAGTAGGTGGCGGTGACGGTTTTGCATCCGGATTCATTTACGGCTT
>CAZKNM010000100.1:0-2684 GCA_964554135.1 uncultured Melioribacteraceae bacterium | reverse complement strand
GAGAGGAATCGAGCATCGGGCTGATGCCAGGCGATGAGACTCCGGAAGAAGCGGTTAAACTTGGTTGGGCGCACGGGGCACTGCTTACTACATTTCCTGGTGATACAACAATGGCAACAGCTGATCACGTACGTGATTTCGCTAAAGGGGGATCGGCACGTATTCAGCGTTAACTTAAGAAGCTAAGGATTTCATTATGATTTTATTTTCCGATGGTGCTCCTGAAAAGGTTATCGATGAAATTGCACTGAAGCAGGCATTGTTCAAGGTGCTTGAGAATTTGGATGAAAGGAAAAAAGTATTGGCTATCCCGCCCGATTTTACACGCTTTCATTCACATGCAGGAATTTTAACAACCTTTACTTATGAATATTTCGGCAATAAGTTAGTCGATGTTTTACCGGCGCTAGGCACTCATTATGCAATGAGTGATAAAGAAATAGAGACGATGTTCAAAGGAGTTCCGAAAAGTTTATTCAGGATTCATAATTGGAAAAATGATCTCATCACTTTGGGAGAAGTCCCGTCTGAATATGTTGCTGAAGTGTCCGAGAACAAAGTAGATTATAAATGGCCTGCGCAAGTAAATAAATTATTGGTTGAGGGAGGGCATGATTTAATTTTATCGATTGGTCAGGTCGTACCGCATGAAGTTGTTGGGATGGCTAATTACAATAAAAATATTTTTATTGGAACAGGTGGAGCAGAGGGGATTAATAAAAGTCATTTCCTTGGTGCGGTTTACGGAATGGAAAGAATGATGGGGCGTGCTGATACACCCGTGCGGCGTGTATTGAATTATGCATCCGATAATTTTGCGAAACATCTTCCGATCATTTATGTTCTTACAGTCGTAGGTAAAGATGAAAAGGGGAAACTCGTTGTTCGTGGATTATTTATCGGTGATGATTACGAATGTTTCGAACGGGCTGCCGCACTTTCAATGAATGTAAATTTTGAAATGTTGGATGAGCCACTGGAAAAAGTTGTTGTCTATCTCGATCCTTCGGAGTTCAAATCTACCTGGCTTGGTAATAAAAGTATATACAGAACAAGAATGGCAATCGCCGATAACGGTGAATTGATTGTGCTAGCACCGGGACTTAAAGAATTCGGGGAAGATCACGGCATTGATAAACTTATCAGAAAATATGGTTATAAAACGACTCCAGAAGTCTTAAAATATGTTGATGAGAATGACGACTTGCGAAATAACTTAAGTGCTGCCGCTCATCTTATTCACGGATCGTCCGAAGGAAGATTTAAAATTACTTACTGCCCGGGACACATCGCGAAATCGGAAATTGAAAGCGTCAATTTCAATTATGCCGATTTGGATACAATGATGAAAAAGTATAATCCGGAAAAATTGAAAGATGGTTTCAATAAAATGCCAGACGGAGAAGAAATATTTTTTATTTCCAATCCTGCTCTGGGGCTTTGGACTTATAAAGGAAAATTCAAAAATTAATAAATTGTAAAAGTAGGAGTGCAAAATGAGTAAAGCTGATATCGGTCTTGTAGGTCTAGCTGTAATGGGTGAAAACTTGGTTTTGAATATGGAAAGCAAAGGGTTTGCGGTGGCTGTGTTTAATCGAACAAAGGTAAAAGTTGACAATTTTATAAACGGAAGAGGTAAAGGGAAAAATATAATCGGTGCGCATTCAATTGAAGATTTGGTAAAGTCTTTGAAGAAACCTCGCAAAGTTATGTTGATGGTTAAAGCAGGTAAACCGGTCGATGATTTTATTGAATTAATTATTCCGCATCTCGAAAACGGGGATATAATTATCGATGGCGGCAATTCACATTTCCCCGACACCAACAGAAGAACCGCGTATGTTGAGAGTAAAGGTTTGTTGTATATTGGTACAGGTGTATCAGGTGGCGAAGAGGGAGCATTGAGAGGTCCGTCTATTATGCCGGGCGGATCGATCAAGGCGTGGGAAAGTGTCAGACCGATTTTCCAATCTATTGCTGCGAAAGTGGAAAGTGGAATTCCATGCTGCGACTGGGTTGGTCAAAATGGTGCGGGACATTTTGTGAAAATAGTCCATAATGGAATTGAATATGGTGATATGCAGTTAATCACGGAAACTTACCAAATAATGAAACAATTACTCGGTATGAGCGCAGATGAAATGCATGAAGTTTTCAAACAATGGAACGAAGGAGAACTAGACAGTTACTTGATTGAAATTACTCGTGATATTCTCGCATTCAAGGATGAAGACGGTGAGCCGCTCGTGGAAAAAATTCTAGACACAGCCGGCCAGAAAGGTACCGGTAAATGGACTGGCATTGCAGCACTAGATCTCGGTGTACCATTGACTCTCATTGGGGAAGCTGTATTTGGAAGATGTTTATCTGCTCAAAAAGAAGAGCGTGTGGAAGCATCAAAAATATTGAACGGTCCTAAACCTAAATTTGAGGGGGACAGAAAAGCCTTCATCGCCGATCTTGAAAAAGCATTGTACGCATCCAAACTTGTTTCCTATGCGCAAGGTTATGTTTTGATGAAAGCCGCAGCTCAAGAATACGGCTGGAATTTGAATTACGGTCAAATCGCTTTAATGTGGCGGGGCGGCTGCATTATCCGCTCGGTGTTCCTTGGTAAAATCAAGGAGGCCTTTGACAGGGAACCAGGTTTGGCAAACCTGTTGCTTGACCCGTTCTTTAAGAAG
>CAZKNM010000099.1:0-9686 GCA_964554135.1 uncultured Melioribacteraceae bacterium | reverse complement strand
TTGCGGATATCTGTTTTCTCACTCTCAGGCAAAATATTTTAATGTCGGTAAAATTTTATTGATGGGGGAAACAACATCAAGATCATATAGTTTTAAGTAATAAACATCTTTCAAAGCACCTTCAAACGTCCTGCGTATTAACTGAATTTTTAGGTCGAAAATGCACATTTTACAGCAATCTTCGACTCCTTGAAAACAAAATTTCTCACTAAACTCATTACGGGGAGATCATGAAAAAGAATTTTACCCTGGATCAGTGGGTTGAAATCGGCAGGCAAATGACCGAAGATCGTGCAAAGCGCGTGAAGATTGCAAAGTCACGCAAGTTCGATACGATCGCTACCCACGGAATCTACGACCTAAGTCAGGCAGTAGGAGGAAACAGCGCATCCTTAATGGAGCCGATTTATTTATCAACCGCTCAAGTATTCGAAAACAGCAGCGAACTTGAAGCGGCATTAACTTATCAAATGCCTTCATGGACTTATACACGCATTGCAAATCCATCATCATTTTTCCTTGAAGAGACAGTCGCTTTGCTTGAAGCATACGGCACCGAGCATGATGCATATTGTGTTGCAACCGCAAGCGGCATGGCTGCAATTAAATCTGCAATAGAACCGCTACTTATTGTCGACCCGAAATTTCCGAAACCGAATTTTGTGGCTACAGCAAAAGTTTACGGCGGCACCTTCCAGCAGTTTTTTGCCCGGCAGTGGAATGATAGGGGAATGGAAGTACGCTGGATTAAAAACAGCGGAGACATTAAAGAGTGGGAATCCAAGATCGATAAAGAGACACGTTTCTTATACGGTGAATTTCCCTCCAATCCCGCGGTAGCAATTTTTGATATTGAAGAAATAGCAAAACTCGCTCATAAAAACGGAGTACCATTGATAGTAGATGCAACGTGTGCTTCACCTGCGCTCACACGTCCGTTGCAATGGGGAGCCGATATAGTCGTTCAATCGTCGTCAAAAGTTATGGCTACGAACGGAACATGCATCGGCGGAACGTTAACGGCAAAGACAAACATACCTTCTAAAGTCGGTCCGGATGAAATGAGAGAGAATTTTGCCATGTGGACGAAGCTTCTTCCTTTCCGCGATAATGGTCCGGCTATTCATCCTGTAGGTGCGATAATGACGCTGAACGATATGCGCTCACTGCGGATGCGGATTGCACAAATGAGTAGAAGCTCTCTTAAGATTGCTCAGTTCCTCGAGAAACATCCGAAGATAGAGAAAGTATCATACCCCGGTTTAGAAAGCTACACGATGCATAATGTTGCGAAAAAGTATATGAAGCTTGTAGACAGCGACGAGAATTGTTACAGCTACATGATGGCTTTTGAAGTTAAAGAAAAGAAAGAGGGTACGAATCCGAATACACGGAAGTTCTTCGATGCATTGGATCTCGTTTACCGCGCAACAGATCTCGGCAGATCGAAAACAGTTGCAACGATTCCGGCAATTTCAACACACCATCAACAGGGTGAAGAAGGAAGACAACTTGCGGAGATAAAACCTTCTTGTGTCAGGTTGGCTATCGGAATTGAAGATGTAGATGATATTTTGATGGATGTTGAAAAAGCATTAAATGCCATTTGATTTGAGATCATAAACAATTAAAAACTATCATTAGAGGGTAAATTGAAACAGAGAATTGCACTAGTAGGATTTGGCACGGTAGGGCAAGGGCTGTGCGAAATTCTATTAAACAAAAAAAAAGAGCTACTTAAAAATTACGGTTACGATTACGATGTGGTCGCTGTAAGTGATATTAGATTCGGAACCGTTTACAATCCGAAAGGACTGAATATTAAACGTCTGCTCGATGATGTAAAGGAGAAAGGGAAGTTCACTCGAGACTTAAAAAAGTGGGATGCAGTCAGGATGATTAAGAAAAGCAATGCAAAAGTTGTGTGTGAATTGGCTTATACCGATCTGACAACCGGTCAGCCGGCAATCAAGCACTGCACAACTGCATTGAAACTCGAAAAACATGTTGTCACAAGCAACAAAGGTCCGGCGGCATTGGAATATCGTAAAATGGCAAAGCTGGCTGAAAAGAACGGTGTAAAGTTTCTGATTGAAGGAACCGTTGTAAGTGGTACACCTATTTTAAATTTAATACGTGGACCCTTAGCAGGGTGTACGGTTACTGCGGTTAGAGGAATATTGAACGGAACAACAAATTATATCCTGACTAAGATGGAAGAAGGAATGAGCTATACTGAAGCATTGAACAAAGCTCAGGAATTGGGTTATGCTGAAGCCGATCCGACGGGTGATGTTGAAGGTTACGATGCCCGTGCAAAAGTTACTATTCTTACCAACGTTGTGATGGGTGAAAAATTCTCAATCAACGACGTTGCATGCGAAGGAATAACCAAAATAACTTCCGCAAATATCGAATATGCAAAATCTCAAAGCTGCAGATGGAAATTAATTGGCTCTGTCGAAAAGATCGATGGAAGAGTAGTTGCATCCGTTAACACATCCGCTGGCTGGAATTATGGGAGCTACAAATGCTTTGACGTTCACTACGGATTTACTGGGTGACGTTACAGTTGTCGGTCCCGGTGCCGGAAGAACCGAAACCGGGTATTCGATATTAACAGACTTATTGTCAATTCATCTGAAAAAATAAAAGCTGATAAGGAGAAGTCTTAATGAAAATGTTAATTGCAGGAGAATGGATCTCCACTAAAGAAGTGATAAATGTTGAAAATCCTTTCGATCAATCCGTTGTTGATACCGTTCCTAAGGGAACAGCACTGGATATGAAACGGGCAATCGATGCCGCGGAAAAAGGAGCTAAGATTGCCGCTAAGATGCCTGTGCATCAGCGTATGAGTGTTTTATACAAGACAGCTGAGATTGTAAAAAGCAGAGCCGAAGATTTTGCACGTACAATCGCATCAGAAGGTTCGAAGACCATCAAAGAAGCACGCAAAGAAGTTTTTCGCTGCTGCAATACACTTACCATTTCGGCAGAGGAAGCTAGAAGAATTTTGGGAGAAACAATACCATTCGACTCGGTTCCAGGCTCCGAAAACAAGACGGGTTATTATTACAGAATGCCGATCGGAATAATTGCCGCAATTACACCGTTCAACGATCCGTTGAATTTGGTTGCGCATAAGTTAGGTCCGGCTATAGCAGGAGGAAACAGCGTAGTATTAAAACCGGCAACTGTAACCCCTCTCTCGGCTTTGAAGTTAGCAGAAGCCTTCATGGAAGCAGGATTACCGGCAAAAGTGTTGAATGTTGTAACGGGTTATGCAGGTGATGTTGCCGATACATTGGTAATGGATCCCCGTGTAAGAATGATATCGTTCACCGGCGGACCCGAAGCTGGGAAGGAAATTGTAAAGAAAGCTGGACTGAAAAAGATCGGAATGGAATTGGGCAGTAATTCTCCGGTTATCGTTATGGCGGACTGCGATATCGATTGGGCTGTTGAATCTTGTTTCGTATGAAAGTCCTGAGTAGAAGGTTGCGGCGCCTTCTGGGCAGTTGGTCAGAATTGCATCGGTGTGCAGAGAATTTTGATCGAGAAAAAGATTTACAATACCTTTGCAAAGAAATTTGTAACATTAACAAAGAAAATGAAAACCGGCTACCAGTTAGATGAAAAAACAAACATGGGTCCGATGATAACTCTCAAAGAGGCTGAGCGTGTAGAAAAGTGGATTAATGATGCAGTAAAGAAAGGGGCGCTTGTTTTAACCGGTGGTAAACGTAAAGGGACTTTGGTTCAGCCTACGGTTATGGAAAAAGTACCTGATAATGCTACAATAAATTGTGAAGAAGTATTCGGACCGGTTGTTATTCTTAAAGCGGTTAAATCTCTCGACGAAGCTATTGAGATTGCCAACAGCGTTGATTACGGCCTGCATGGTGCGATATTCACGAAGAACGTCAATGATGCTTTCAAGGCAATTCATCGATTGGAAGTGGGGAGCGTTCTTGTAAATGAATCGACCGATTACAGATTGGATCAGATGCCTTTCGGCGGAATTAAACAAAGCGGACTCGGCAGAGAAGGAATAAAATTCGCACTTCAGGAAATGACAGAACCGAAGGTTGTTATTTTCAACCTTTAATTTATCGGGTAATCATCTGGATTACATAAAAATATTCTATTTTGAATAGGGAGCTATTGCTCCCTTTTTTATATTTTTGAACGTGAAAATTATCAGAAGTAAAATATTCGGCGGCTTTCCGGAAATTATATTTGCATTCAGCACGAAAGACGGTCTACACAGAAAAGAACCTTACTTTTTCAACCTTTCATACAATGTAGGTGACGATGAAAAAAAAGTTGCGGAGAATAGAAAGTATTATTTTGATTATATAGGTATTAATGAAAATCAAATAGCTTTTCAAAAACAGATTCATAGTGACGTCGTTAAGATAGTTACAGAGTCAGGACTAAACGGTGAGAGCGATGCACTCATAACAGACAAACCGAATTTGGGCTTAGCAATTTCATCTGCCGATTGTGCTGCTGTTTTTATATATGATCCGGTTAAAAAAGTAATTGCCGCTGTTCATGCCGGCTGGAAAGGAACAGCAAAAAAGATTCTCCAAAAAACTTTGCATGTACTAAAGAATGATCTCAATTCCGAACCGGTTAATCTGCATTGTTACATCAGCCCAGCGATTGCTCAGAAGAATTATCAGGTTGGGAAAGAAATAGCGAAATTGTTTAACAAGAAATATATTTCTAGAGGTTTATTTAAAAGATATCTTGATATTAAGAAAGCAAACTTCGATATGCTGATAGAGTTCGGAATACCGGAAGCACAGATTGAGTTATCTCGTTTTTGTTCGTTTGAAGAGCTGGAATTGCTTCATTCATACCGCCGCGATGGGAAATTTTCCGGCAGATCGTTAGGAATTATATTTTGGAGGGGGGATAAATGAGTAAAGAAAAATTAAAGATTGTATTAGGATATGCAATCATTTGCCTGATCTGGGGTTCAACCTGGCTTGCTATAAGAATAGGCTTAGATTCTCTTACACCGTTGTTTTCATGCGGAACACGTTTTCTTATTGCTTCTTTATTTATTTACACTATTATGCGGTTTCGAGGTGTAAAACTTCAAACCGATGCAAAGTCTATTAAGCTGTATATCGTCATGGGCATCTTTTCTTTTGTTTTTCCGTTCGGTCTTGTTTATTGGGCTGAACAGTTTATTGCATCCGGATTAACATCTGTTTTATTTGCGGTACATCCGTTTTTCGTTATTGTATGGTCAAGAATTATTTCACCTGAACACAAGGTGGGTCCTTATCAGGTGTTGGGCGTAGTGTTAGGATTTTTAGGTATTCTGGTAATATTTTTGGAAGGTCTTTCAATAAACCTTACGGAAGATTTTTGGGCAATGGTAGCTGTAATTGCCAGCGGTATAATGCAGGCTTGGATTGCTGTCTTTATGAAGAAGCACGGGAATTATCTCCATCCGCTTTCAATGAATCTTGTTCCAATTTTTCTTGCCGGCATCAGCTTGGTTTTTATATCTTTTGTGTTCGAAGATAGAACATCTTGGATTTTCGACAACGGTGCAGTTTTTTCCATTTTATATTTAGCCTTCTTCGGTACCGTAACTACATTCACTATTTTTTATTGGCTTTTAAAAAGAATCAGTGTTGTAATAATATCATTGACATCTTTCATTACTCCGATTATTGCCGTTATATTAGGATTATTGATTTTGAATGAAAAATTTTCCGGTCAAACCCTAATGGGGAGTTCATTAGTGCTTATTGGAATATTATTTGCTAATTTTAGAGGGCTTAGAAATTACTATCGATTGAAATCAAGAAGAATTCCGCTATGAGTATAAACATTATTAGAATAAAGAACGCTTCATTCTATGCATACCACGGTGCGTTCGAGGAAGAACAGAATATGGGGGGTAAATTTGAAGCCGATGTAGATATTTATACAGATTTTGATGAAGCAGTTAAAGATGATGATCTCAATAAAACCGTGAACTATCTCAATGTATATAAGTTCATAAATAAAATAGTTCATGAGAAGAAATATTATTTAATTGAAACGTTAGCTTCGGTTATTGCCGACAAACTGTTGAAAAGCTTTCCGAAAATTCATAAAGTGTGTGTAAGAGTAAGAAAAAATAATGTTCCCGCCGGTGGTGTAATTGATTATGTCGAAGCCGAGGTAATTAAAGAAAATGGTAAATAAAGCATACTTAAGTTTAGGGTCTAATATTGAGAATAAAGCACTTTATCTGGCCAGAGCGGTTGGTGCACTGATTGCTGACGAGAAATGCGAGGTGATTGATTGCTCGTCCATCTATGAAACATCTCCATACGGCAAAAAGGATCAAGAAAATTTTTTAAATTCAGTTATTTTTATTTCATCTGATTATTCCGTTCAGGATCTTTTAAAACGGATAAAAGAAGTTGAGATAGAAGTTGGAAGGACCAATTTTGAGAGGTGGGGTCCTCGTGAAATCGACATCGATATTTTGTTATACAATGATTTGGTTTATGCCGATGAAAAGTTATCTATACCACATATCGAGTTGACAGAAAGAGATTTTTTTATAGAACCGCTTTTAGAGATTAATCCGGATGCTATGCATCCTGCATTTAATATAAGTTTGCGTGAACTAGCTATTGAATCGGCAGAGAAATATATCGTTAAGAAGCTGGATATAGATTTGATCACCAAGGCAGAGGAATATCTTGGCTGAAATAAGATATATAGCAATTGAAGGTGTTATTGGGGCAGGTAAGACTTCGTTAGCTCAAAAGCTTTCCGCTCGCTTAAAAGCAAACTTGATTTTAGAGGAATTTGAATCCAATCCTTTCCTTGAGAAATTTTACCAAGAAAGGAACAGGTATGCCTTCCAAACACAAATGTTCTTTTTGATTAACCGCTATAAACAACAGCAACAACTCAATCAGGAGGATCTTTTTGCGAAGTACATCGTTTCCGATTATATATTCGACAAAGATAGAATATTTGCATATTTGAATCTGCACGGCGAAGAATTGAAACTTTATGAAAATTTATTTCCATTGTTGGAAAGAGATTTACGCCGGCCAGAACTGGTCATATTTTTACAAAGCGGAATCGATAGGCTGATGCTTAATATCAGAAAGAGAAGCAGACGGATTGAGCAGGGTATTACCCGATCGTATATTTCCGAACTTTCGGAAGCTTACAACAATTTTTTCTTTAAATACAGCAATACACCACTCTTAATCGTTAATACCAACGACATCGATTTTGTAAACAATAAAGAAGACTTTGAGGAATTGTATAACCAAATTTTCAGAGAAGACAGAGGTTTCATAGAGTATTTTAATCCGGAACCCAAAGGATTATAATAATGACACTAATAAGATTTATATTATTTCTCTTGTTATTTTATGTCGTTATTAAAGTCGCTAAATATTTGATAAAAATCTTTACTACTCCTGTTCAAGCCGGAAATAAAAGAGAAGTATTCAATAAGCAAGCAAAAAGCTTAAATATTGATAAAGAGGATATCATAGAAGCTGATTTTGAAGATATCAAAGATCCAACCTCTAAATCGTGAAAATAATCAAATATTAATGCACTCAAAGAAATTACATAAAAAATTGCTGATGAGGCTATTAGAATTCCTTTTTAAAGTACCCGAATTGCAAATCAGACCTTTTGAAAATCTACATAAGGTTTTATTAATTCGTCAACATAATCAATTTGGAGATATGATTGCTAGCGTATCGATATTTAGAGCAATCAAAGAAACTTATCCGGATTGCATATTAACCGTAATGGCCAGCAATGAAAATTATGTCGGTATCGAGAAGAATGAATTCATTGATGAACTATTTGTTTTTGATAAAACGAAAATTTTAAAACCATCTCATTTATTTAATCTATTGAGAACATTAAGACAAAATTATGATGTCTCATTTTTACCATGCACTATTTCAGTTTCGTTTACAAGCTGTTTATTTACTGCTTTGTCTAAAGCAAGAATAAAAGTAGGGCCGTCGTCATTAAACGGGCGGTTGAATGATTATGCATTTATGTTCAATCATAGATTAATCCTCGATTGGAGGAAGAGTCCCGATTCTCACGTTTCTGCTTTTATTTTGGAAACAGTAAAACCATTCGGAATTTCGACAACAGATTATAAATCCTCCATAACAATTGGTACTGGTGATGAAAATACAGCACATGACTTTCTTAATTCAATCGGATATATGAAAAACGATCATTTAATAGGTTTCCATATCGGTGCCGGTAAACCCATGAACAGGTGGCCGTTAGATAATTTTATATGTTTGATTGAAAACCTTGATAAAAGTTATTGCTGTAAATTTTATCTTACTGGAAGTTTCAGAGATCAGATAGAATTAGACTATGTTAAGATGAATTTGAAAATACCTGTTGGCTACTATGTTAATAAAACAATCCCGCAATTTGCCGCGCTAATCTCTCTGACAGTTCTCTTTATCACTAACGATACAGGAGTGATGCACATTGCAGGTGCAACCGATACTCCGCAGATATCAATATTCGGTCCTACGAATCCTTATAATTGGGCGCCGGTAGGTCCGAATAAAATTTTTATTAGAAATTCCGAATCAATCGAGGATGTTACAGTCAACGAAGTATTTAAACTCTGCAGAAATTTGCTGGATGAAAAAAATAGATAATTAAAAATGGCACTTAACAATTTTGCTGCAATTGATATAGGCACAAACTCTTTTCATTTAATTGTTACCAGGATTAAAGGTAACGGTAACTTTGAGATCATCGATAGAGAGAAGGAAGTCATTCGTCTTAGTGAAGGCAGCAGCGGTGATATAAAAGAAATCAAACCGGCGGCGGTGGAAAGAGCCGTTCAGACACTGAAAAATTTCAAGGGAATTGCCGAATCACATAACGCTTCCATTCGAGCAGTGGCTACAAGTGCTGTACGGGAAGCTTTGAATCAAAGTGAATTTATTAAACGTGTTTATGATGAAACCGGAATTGAAATCGAAGTAGTCAGCGGACATGAAGAGGCACGCTTAATTTATTTAGGAGTGTTAAAAGCGGTTCCATTTTATAAAAATAAAATTCTCTGCATTGATGTTGGTGGAGGAAGCACAGAGTTTATAATCGGTTGTAAAGGAAAGATTGATTTTTCGATGAGTCATAAAATAGGTGCTGTAAGAATGACCCAGCATTTTTTCCCCGATGGTGTTATTTCTAAAACAAGAATTCAAGAATGCAGAAAATGGATAGAAGGAGAAATCTATCCTACTTTAGAAATTATTCGCAAATATAATTTCGAATTTTGTGTGGGTTCTTCTGGTACTATAATGTCGATCGGTTCGATGCTGCTTAAAATTGAAGAAGAATCCGAAGCCGCAGCAACGATTTTAAATAATTATGAATTTTCTGCAGCTGATTTGCGAAAAGTAGAAAAGAAAATCTTTCGAAAAAAAATGATCTCTGATAGAAAGAAAATTAAAGGATTGGATAGCAAACGGGCAGATATTATTCCGGCCGGGGTGATTATTCTTAGCACGCTATTTGAGAAAATCGGTATTAAGCAAATGACGATTTCCAACTATGCACTTCGTGAAGGGATCGTAATAGATACGCTCCAAAAAATAAAATCACCGACAGAGAAACCCAAATTAGAAGAAATTCGACTT
>CAZKNM010000098.1:2298-9751 GCA_964554135.1 uncultured Melioribacteraceae bacterium | reverse complement strand
AAAATGAAAAAATAACAGATGAAAAATAGATAATGACAATACATTTTGCAATATAATCCGGAAAGGTAAGTACAGAGTTTATGCTAAAGAGCCGAAATAAGTCAAGAAAATTAGCATAATCTACAATTTACATACAAGTCTCTACCAACTCCCAGACTTCAGAATACTAATAAGACACAGTTGAAATTCTATTTTAATTG
Source organism: uncultured Melioribacteraceae bacterium (assembly GCA_964554135.1). Lineage (GTDB taxonomy): Bacteria > Bacteroidota > Ignavibacteria > Ignavibacteriales > Melioribacteraceae > CAZKNM01. The sequence continues at coordinate 9,551 of CAZKNM010000098.1, read as the reverse complement.
CAGAACAAATGTCATATTTTTCAACCAATCATTTTGACATATCCATTATTAAATAAAATTTATGGAAAAACATTAGGGGGCGTCATGAAGGTATTATTATTACTGGTTAATATCATTTCAATTTTTATTTTCACTTTTTGTCAAAAAAATATTATTCCTCCATATCCCACCACAGCCCAAATCAATCAGGTAGATGAATACTTCGGGCACGAAATAGCCGATCCTTACAGATGGCTGGAAGATATGAATTCAGAAGACACAAAAACATGGGTTGAAGCAGAAAATAAGGTTACACAGGAATACCTGTCGCAAATTCCTTTCAGAGAAAAATTAAAAAGCAGATTGGCTGAACTATGGAATTATGAAAGATATTACGATCCTGAGAAACACGGCGATTATTATCTCTACTATAAAAACGACGGACTGCAAGAACAGAGTATCGTTTATATTCAAAAAGGTCCTGAAGGCATCCCAGAAATTTTTATCGATCCGAACAAATTATCCGATGATGGTTCCGTAAGCTTGAGCGGAATTTATTTTTCAAATAATCAAGAATTTGCGAGTTACAGCGTTTCACGGGGTGGTTCCGATTGGAGAGAATTCTTTGTTATGAAAGTTGATACTAAAGAATTGCTCAATGATCACATTCAATGGGCAAAATTCACGGGCAATGCGTGGTATAAAGAAGGATTTTTTTACAGCAGGTATGATATACCCGATGAAAGCGAAAAATTGAAAGCCTCAAATCAATTTCAGAAATTATATTACCATAAAGTAGGAACCCCTCAATCGGAAGATAAATTAATACTGGAAGATAAGAATAATCCCAAAAGAGGATTCGGGGCTTCGGTTACAGATGACGAGAGATTTTTAGTAATAAATATTTGGGAAGGTTCAGCAAATTATAATTTACTTTCTTTTAAAGATTTAAAAGCAAATTCTCCTATTCGGGCTATATTCGATAAACCCGAAGCACACTATCGCTTTATTGACAATATAGGAGATAAATTTCTTATACTCACCGATAACGAAACTTCGAATTATAAAATTGTCTTAATAGATCCATACAGACCATCCAAGAATAATTGGACAACAATTATTCCGGAGACTAAAAATGTTATCGAGCATGCTTCAGTAATCGCAGATAAAATAATTGTATCATATATCCAAGATGCCGTTCCAAAAGTATCGGTTTTCAATTTAAATGGAGAAAAATTATACGATGTGCAATTACCGGGTATTGGGACTGTCTCCGGTTTTTACGGCACCAAAGATGATGCAGAGACTTTCTATACATTTGAATCTTTTACCAATCCGGAAACATTATATAAATACGATGTTATAGGTAATACGTCAACGTTATTTAAAAAACCGAATTTAAAATTCGACCTCGATTCATACGAAACGAAGGAAATTTTCTATGAAAGTAAAGACGGTACCAAGGTTCCGTTGTTTATCGTACATAAAAAAGATATTGACCTGGACGGTAGTAATCCAGCATTACTTTACGGTTACGGAGGATTCAATATATCAATGCTTCCATTTTTCTCCGCAAGATTGCTGCCGCTTTTGGAGAATGGTGTTGTTTACGCTATGGCGTGTCTTAGAGGTGGAAGTGAATACGGAGAAGAATGGCACAAAGCCGGAATGCTCGGCAATAAACAAAATGTATTCGACGACTTCATCGCTGCAGCAGAGTATCTCATAAATAATGGATACACGTCAAACGAAAATTTGGCAATCTACGGTGCATCGAATGGCGGTACTTTGGTGGGAACTGTAATTAATCAGAGACCGGAATTATGTAAGGTTGCTTTCCCAGCTGTTGGAGTTATGGATATGCTGCGGTATCATAAATTTACTATTGGCTGGGCTTGGGCTTCGGAATACGGTTCCAGCGACAATGAGAATGAATTCAATTTCCTAATTAAATATTCTCCCTTGCATAATATAAAGGAAGGAATAAATTATCCTGCAACAATGATTACTACAGCCGATCACGACGATCGTGTCTTCCCGGCTCATTCTTTTAAATACGGCGCAACATTACAGAATAAACAGAGCGGAGACAACCCGATCTTAATAAGGATTGAAACGAAAGTTGGCCATGGTGCCGGAACAAGTACTTCAAAATCGATAGAACTTTATACGGATATGTGGTCTTTCATGTTTTATAATATGGATCTAGAGCCGTATTGATAACTTAAACAAATAAAAGAACTTACAGGGCAGTTAATACTGCCCTTTACTTTTTATAAAATAAGGTATTTAGATACAGCTTATCCAAATATTGAAACTCTAAGATTGTTTTTTATTGACTAATACTCCCTCAATTCCCTATCTTCAACCGTCGTTTTTATTAAAGTATCAACTTAAATTTAAAATCAAAAAATTTCATTCTCAATTCAGGATACTTAAGGTTATTGATTATGCTGCAAACCCTTAAGCAGGTTAAAAAGATAGTTGTAGTCATAATTGGATTTACGATACTCTTAATCGGGATTGTACTCTTCTTTCTTCCCGGTCCATCTTCAATCGTTATTCCCATTGGTCTATCAATCTTAGCTACAGAATTTTTATGGGCTAAAAGACTACTGCATAAATTCAAGTACAGAGTAAATAAAACAAAGGAATTTGTATTAACTAAAATTCAAAACGGATATTACACTAACAACTAACAAAATTCCTATTACGCATGCCCTCTATTTTTCTTCTTGAAATTTACACCCAAATTCGTAAGTTTAATTTTTGAATGATGGTTCTAATTGCCCAAAATGGAACGAATAATCAAATTCATTTTAAACGATAAACAAATCACAGTTGAAGAACATCCCGGTTTAGTTCTTCTTGATTTTATCAGAAATAAGCAAAGACTTAAAGGAACTAAGGAAGGATGCCGCGAGGGTGATTGCGGTGCATGTGCGGTTCTAATCGGTGAATATTCAGATGATGGCGTAAAATACCGAACTGTCAACTCGTGTTTATTCCCCTTAGGCAATACGGTAAATAAACATATCGTTACTATTGAAGGATTGAATTCGGGTTCACTTTCCCCGATTCAAAAATATTTTGTAGAAGAGGGTGCTTCGCAATGCGGTTTTTGTACTCCGGGTTTTATTATTGCTTTTTCCGGGTACTTATTAAATAATTCTAAACTCGTTTACTCCGAGGCAATAAATGCAGTAGCCGGAAATATCTGCCGCTGCACGGGTTATACCTCAATAAAACATGCTATCAAAAGATTAATAGATAACGTCATACTTAGTCCGATAGCGGACGAAAGCCATCTCCAAAGTCTTATCGATTTGAATTTGATACCTAAATACTTTCTGGAAATCCCCGCTAAATTAAAGGACTTAATGGAATCCAAAACCGGAACCACCGAAATTCATGAAAGCGATTATTTAGTTGGCGGCGGTACCGACCTATTCGTACAAAAACCAGAAGAACTATCCGAAAGTAAATTAACATTTCTTGCGGCAAGCAGGGTTCCTAAAATTAAATTTGAAGATGACTTTTGTCTTTTCAGCGGTGATGTAACTTTTGAGATGATAAAGGAATCTCTAGAATTGAAAAAATATTTTCCACAAATGATGGATAACTTAAATTTGGTTGCATCAAAACCAATTAGAAACAGTGCAACTATCGCGGGTAATATTGCAAATGCCTCCCCCATCGGAGATTTGATAATAATATTACTTGCTTTGGATAGTTGCGTGATATTGAAAAACGGCAAGAAACAACGTGAGATTAAACTAAAGAATTTTTATAAAGACTATAAGATTTTAGATAAGACTCCTGAAGAATTTATCGAATGGATAAAATTGAAATTACCTACAAATGGAGAAAGGTTCAGTTTCGAAAAAGTATCAAAGCGCACCTATCTTGATATAGCAAGTGTTAATTCAGCTATGCTAATCGGTGTTAAAAACGATTTAATAGAAAGAATCAATTTATCGGCGGGAGGAGTCTCTCCCATTCCTATGAATCTGGTCGAAACAAACAAATTCATGTTGAACAAAGAATTAACACCGGAAAATATCCTGAAATCACTAGAAATTATAGATACTGAAATTAAACCAATAGATGACATTCGCGGAACAGCCGAATATAAACGCTTGCTTCTCAAACAATTGATTAAAGCACACTTTATAAAATTATTCCCCGAAAAGATTTCATTTGAAAATTTGTTATGAAAAACTATGATGTAATCAAACATATAAAAGGAGAGTCACTTTTTATCGACGATCTGCCCTTTCCGGAGGAAACATTATTTGCTTATGTAGTTGATTCTAAAATAGCTCATGGGAAAATAACCAGTATTGATCTTACTAAAGCTGTTGGTGTTGAGGGAATAAAAGGTGTATTTACTGCCGAAGACATCCCAGGTGAAAATCAAATCGGGAATATTGTAAAGGATGAATCTCTTTTCGCCCACCATACTGTTCAATTTATAGGAGAACCAATTGCTTTAGTTGTCGGTGAGACTTTAAGATCCGCCAAAAAAGCTGCAAGATTGATAAACATTGAATATGAGAAACTTCCGATAATAATTGATCCGAGAGAGGCCTACAAAAACGGAGATCTGATAATTCCACCGAGAATATTTTCGTACGGCAACACAGAAACAGTCTGGAGTAAATGCGATTTCATTGTAGAAGGAAGAATCGACTCGGGCGGACAAGAACATCTGTACCTTGAAACACAAGGAGCATTAGCCATACCTATAGAAGGTAGCGGAGTAAAAATATTTTCTGCAACTCAAAATCCTACCGCGGTACAAAGAGTTGCGGCAAGAGTTCTCGGTCTGCCGATGAATAATGTTGAAGTGGATGTTCTAAGAATCGGCGGAGGTTTCGGCGGTAAAGAAGATCAGGCCACTCCATGGAGCGCTATGGCGGCGCTTGCTGCTTATAAATTGAGCCGTCCGGTAAAATTAGTTTTATCCAGGCAGGATGATATCCGAATGACGGGTAAAAGGCATCCATATAGTTCTGATTACAAGATAGGCCTGACATCTAAAGGAAAAATAATTGCTTATGAAGTAACCTTTTACCAGAATGCCGGTGCTTGCGCTGATCTATCCCCTGCTATTCTCGATCGAACTTTGTTCCATGCTACGAACAGTTATTATATTCCCAACGTAAAAGCAACGGGACTTTGCTGCAAAACAAATTTACCACCGAACACAGCGTTTCGCGGTTTCGGCGGGCCTCAGGGAATGTTTGCAATCGAAGCGGCAATTTATAAGGCTGCCGAAAAAATTGGTGTCAAACCGAAGTATATTCAGAAATTAAACTTATTAAACGATACCGATCTTTTTTATTATGGCCAGAAAACAGAAAGTTCACAAGCCAATCATTGCTGGGAAACCGCCGAAAAAAAATTTAACTTAGAAAAAGAGTTTAAAGATATAGAGCGATTTAATTCATCCTCGAAAGTATATAAAAAAGGTATGGCGTTAATGCCGATATGTTTCGGCATTTCATTTACAAATACATTTATGAACCAAGCGTGCGCTCTCGTGCATGTTTACACAGATGGCAGTGTCGGAATAAGTACAGCCGCAGTAGAAATGGGGCAAGGAGTTAATAAAAAATTAGTCAATATAACTGCTAGAACGTTCTCTATAAATCCTGATAGAATAAAGATTGAAACAACAAATACAACTCGCGCCGCCAACACATCTCCAACAGCTGCCAGCAGTGCATCGGACTTAAACGGCAATGCAGTATTAATTGCTTGCAAAAACATTTTAGAAAGACTTATTCTTCTTGCTTCAACGGAATACAAAACAAAATCTCAGAGCACTTATTTAAGAGATGAAGTAATTTATTGTTATGATACTAAAACTGATCTAAACTGGGAAAAATTAGTAACCCTTGCTTACATGAAACGTATTAGCCTATCCTCTCAAGTTCATTACGCTACACCCGGAATCTATTTTGACAATAAAAAGAATAGGGGGAAACCATTCGCTTATCATGTTTATGGAACGGCGGCTATTACAGCTACCGTTGATTGCTTACGGGGGATTTATACAATCGATTCGGTAAAAGTTGTACACGATTTAGGAGAAAGTTTGGATATAACCATTGACCGCGGTCAGGCAGAAGGAGCCATTGTACAAGGAATCGGCTGGCTTACTTGTGAAGAAATTGTTCACTCAAATGAAGGTGCATTATTATCAAATAACTTATCCACTTATAAAGTACCCGACATTTACGCAGCACCGAAAGAAATGGAAATTACATTTCTTGATAGTTCAACTAATTCTTTCGGTCCGTTCAATTCCAAAGCAATTGGAGAACCTCCGTTCATGTATGGTATAGGCGCATATTTTGCTATCATGAATGCAATGAAAGCATTTCGTCCTGATATCAATTTCGAAATTTCAGCTCCCCTAACTCCGGAAAAAGTGTTACTGTCCCTTCACAGCAATTCTCATATTTAGTTAAGTGTCTGTCGTTTGTTGTTTTAACCTGGCCGTCAATGTCCACACCTTGACGCAGAAATTTATGCTGAATACGCTGGAAAAGCCACGTGGTTATATTCTTAAAGAAGTGTTCTATAATTTCTTGCACCGTGAAGGATTCTGTGAATAAAAATTGTTCTTTCTTCAATAGTATAGAACACGATGTAATTTTGAACAATTATGTATCTGTATCCAAGATTTTTGATATCCTCATCCCTGGGAACTCTACCAAGCATTGGATTTTCGGATAGAAGTTCAATGTTTTTTCCAATTTTATCAGCGATTGCAATTGCAGCGGTCGGATTATCATCCGCAATAAAGGATATTATTTCGGTAAAATCTTCTTCAGCGACTCTAAGAAATCGAATTTGATATTTATCTGTCGGCATTAATCGAATTCCTAATATCATTCATAACTTGCTTTAGCGTTCGCCCTTTATCACCTTCTGCTTTTTGATTTTGTGCAACTGACAGCTTGCTAAGTAAATCAAGTTTCAATTGCAGTTTGGAATAGTGAGCCATAGACATAACTACTAAATCTCCTTCACCATTCTTAGTTATGAATATCGGTTCATTTGAATTGTTGGCGAGCTCTGATATTTGGTTCGATTTATTTCTCAAATCAGATATTGGTTTAATTATCGGCATAAATACTCCTTTTGTCTGTGTCAATATTATATCATTATTCTGATAGATTCAAGAGAAATTTAAAAGCGATATAACCATTGGGTCAAACTAACCGCGGGTAATTCCGCCTTCCTACTGTCGAGGAATTCCG
>CAZKNM010000098.1:0-2260 GCA_964554135.1 uncultured Melioribacteraceae bacterium | reverse complement strand
GCGGATAAAGGTCCTCGACAGCCGAGTAAAATCCCGGAAGACACACAGTTATTTTAGCAGTTCCGTTTTCCATTCTTCCACGGATTTTGCAGAAGGGACATAAACCGATTTTTCAAGAGAAGATATATCCTTCAATCCGTTTCCGGTAAGTAATACCATTTTTTTTGTGCCGTCTACAGGCATACCGTTCAACCATAATTTTCTATATCCGGCTAAACTCGCCGCTGCCGCCGGTTCAACAAGTATGCCCCAGCTAGATGCAATTTGCTTTTGCGCTTTTATTATTTCCTCATCGGTAACGATGACGGCATCCCCGTTACTTTCTCTCAAGGCTTCGGCTGCCATGTAAAGATTTCTCGGTGCACCGGCATTCAAACTATCGGCAATGGATTCAGCAGGTCTATATTCAAACGTATTTGTTTCCATGTATCGCACCAGTGCATCACTCTTTTCGGATTGTACGGCAATTAACTTCGGCAGCTTTTCAATTAAACCTAATTTCAACAATTCAGATAATCCTTTAAAAATACCACCGATAATAACACCGTCCCCTACCGGTATAAAAATGTAATCGGGAAGTTTACCTTCCAGCGCAAAGTACATGTCATATGCAGTTGATTTTTTCCCTTCTATAGTTAAAGGATTGTATGCGGTGTTTCTATTATACCATCCGTTTACATCGGCAGCTTCAACACATAAATCGAAAGCTTCGTCATAACTCCCTTCCACAAGATATAAGTTTGCATGATAGGCTTGAATTTGGATTCGCTTAGCCGATGGTATTGATTTAGGTACAAACAGATGGGATTTCAATCCTAGTTTTGCACAGATTCCTGCCAGCGACGAACCCGCATTTCCCGTTGATGCCGCAGCAATATCTTTTCGATTTAGCTGGATTGCTTTCAGCGCAACGAGAATTGATGCACGGTCTTTGTAAGATAAGGTGTGGTTACGAGTGTCATCAAAAACATACAGCATTTCCCCATTGTATTCATATTTTGCAATTGGAGACTCATTTAATTTAAGCTGTTCCAGATTTTCGAGTGAAATTCCTTTCGGATAAGGTTTACCTGCAACTTTATAATAAGATAACGGCCATAATTCCGGATACGTCCAAAATTTTCCGATTCTCTCTTGGAAAAATTTATTTCTGCCGATATTTTTCTTTAATGAATTATAATCATATTCAATCTGCAGAACTCCTTTCAGTGGTTCATTCTTTTTAATCAAACCGCAATGCGGACACAAATAAAGATTCTCCCCTTCTATTTCAAGAGCAGAATATTCACCCCCGCAATCAAAGCACTTATAAATATAATGCGACATTTTTCCCCTTTCTTCTTACAATGAATAGCATGAAAAAAAATTACATTGTTAAAGCCATGATAGCTTTTGCTGTATGGAGCCTATTCTCAGCTTCATCAAAAACAATTGAGATATCAGGATTATCAAGAATTTCGTCCGTCACTTCGTGTCCCCTATCGGCTGGAAGTGCATGCATTAACTTTACATTCTTATTAGCCAGCTTGATTCTTCTATCATCGCATATCCAATTTTTATACTTAGCAAGATTCGATGCCATCTCTTTCTTGCATTCGGCTTCGTTACTTAAAAAATCTTTCACCTCCCAAAGACCGAATCCGCCCCAATTTTTCGGGATGACAACCTGAGCACCATCGAATGCTTCATCCATATTATTTGTGAATCTTATGCTGCCTCCTCCTTTTTCTGCATTCTTCTTTGCTTTCTCAACAATATTTTTACTCAGAGGAAATTCCTTTGGATTAGCAACAGTTACATCAATTCCGTACCGAGGGAATAAAAGAATTTGTGTTTGAGGAACAGATAAAGGTTTGGAATGTGTATCTGCATAAGCCCATGAGATCGTCACCTTCAAATCCTTTGTATTCTTACCAAAGTATTCGAAGATGGTCATTAAATCTGCTAAACCTTGAAAAGGATGATAAATATCATCTTGCAGCGACATAACAGGTTTTGAAGAATATTTAGCCATTTCTTTTAGGTAGCCGCTTCCGATTCCGTAAAAACAATTTCTCGATGCAATTCCATGTCCCATGCGTGAGAGAATAATTGCCGTATCCTTAGGCGCTTCCCCATGTGATATCTGCATTTTATCCGCTGTAAGATCGTGCGCATGACCACCAAGCTGTGTCATCCCAGCTTCCATTGAATTTCGTGTACGAGTTGACTGCTCAAAGAAAATCATGAACGATGTTTTATGAGGTAAATACAATGTCGG
>CAZKNM010000097.1:3790-9825 GCA_964554135.1 uncultured Melioribacteraceae bacterium | reverse complement strand
ACGACAATTTAACAAAGCGAGGACTTTTCATCGCAGTTGATGCCAATATCGGCGCAGGTAAAACAAACACCTGTCATTCACTCATGTCCGCTGCAAACACAAGCGGCTGGCAGGCAAAAGTTCTTGAAGAGCCGACAAACCATCCTAGGTTTATTCATTTCCTGAATCATTACTATGATGATCTGCGGACTGGCAAAAACACAGGGGGTGGATTCGAAATGCAGATGTTCATGCTGGGTCAGCGTTACGAACAGCACCGCCTTGCCGTTGAACTTGCCTGGGGAGAAAAAGGAAAGGTAGTAATTCAAGACCGTCCTATTTACGGTGATACGGTTTTTGCTACTACCGCAATGGAAAGCGGATTCATGAAGAAAGAAGAATACGAACTTTACAGTGATATCTACAGAAATATGAGCCGTGATATTATGCCCCCCGACATTTTTGTTTATCTAAGAGTCTCTCCCGAGGAATGCTTCAACAGAATGGTTTCAAGAGCAAGAGATGCAGAAGCAGGAGTACCTCTCGAATATTTGCAGCACCTCTATAAAAACTATGAAAAGATGATTGAAGAAATGCGCAGAAGAGGAATACGCGTACTCGACGTAGATTGGAATGAATTCGGACCGCCGGTTGAACTCTGGAAAAATATACTTAGAATGATAAACTCATTCGACTCCAGATATGAGAAAATGAGTTTTGCCTTTGCGAAAAAAACAAAAATGCCTCTCGATAACGATGGGGAAAAGAATAAATAATTTTCAGCATCAAGTAAGATTGAATTTTAACTTGTTGTTTCATTTATGGCTCCTAACTCAAATACAATTCGTCTGATTCATTGGAACGAACCGGAAGCTCGGGAACGTGCAAAAATATTAACCCGATTCGATTACAAGATTGAATACAAAATATCTCCCGGACCGCAATTCATAAAAGAAATACAAGCAAATCCTCCCACAGTTTTTGTTATCGATTTGACCCGTCTCCCCTCTCAAGGGAGAGACATGGCTTTGATAATCAGACAGAAAAAAGCCACGCGCAATGTGCCGATAATATTTGTTGACGGTGAGAAAGAGAAGGTTGATAAAATCAAAAAACTCCTCCCCGATGCTTTCTATACCGATTGGGACAAGATTCGACAAGCGATTGGAAAAGCCGCTTCCCAACCGATGAAAGAACCGGTAGTACATAAATCGGTTTTCGCCGGTTATGAGGGTGCATCACTGGTTAAGAAGCTGGGAATTAAACCGAACTCAACATTAATGCTAATACATACTCCAAAGGATTTTGAAAAGACATTAGGAAATATTCCTAAAGGTGTTTCGATCAGCAAAAATTCAAAAGCGAAAAGTGATTTGATAATATGGTTTGCGAAATCGAAAAACGAAGTTGAAAAAAGGATTAGACAAATTTCAAACAGCCTTACCGAAAAAGGAAGTGTTTGGGTTGCATGGCAGAAAAAAACTTCCGAGGTAAAAACCGACTTAAACCAAACAATAGTTCGTAAAATTGGACTTGATTCCGGTATCGTGGATTACAAAATTTGTTCGATAGACAAAACATGGTCAGCTCTTCTTTTTACAAGAAGAAAACCGTAGAGTAATATACAAAGTTAACTCATTCCATTAATCGGGGAATGTAAATTATTCTTAAACGTCAACTTCATCATAAACTTGAGGGGAAAATGGAATCATTAAAGGCAAAAAGAATTTTTACGGGAATAATAATTTCTGCTGTTATTTTTCTTGTAGCGGCTTTCCTTCCCGAAATAGTTCACATTTTGAAACCGTCATTAATTACTCATCCAACTATGTTGGTGTTATCGCTCATAGCAATTTTCATTTTCAGTAAGGGTAATTTCAAAGAATATGGATTCACAAAAGGTAAAAAGATCAAATGGCTGCTACCGACTTTGATAGCATTAGGATTAGGCGCTATTGCTACATTAACAACGCTGTTACTTAAGATATCCGGGATACAAATGGTAAAAAGCCTATCATTCCCGGAAATAATTTTATACGTTTGGATCATCGCAAGTTTGTGCGAAGAGGTGCTTACACGAGGATTTTTACAAAGCTTCCTCCAACCTCTGAAAGACAACAGTGTAAATCTTTTAATTGTAAAAGTTGATCTCCCTGCCTTTATAGCTGCTCTCTTCTTTAGTCTAATGCACCTAGTTATAATCAAAGGCGGGGCTGATTTTATGACCGTTGTCGTTATTATGATCTTTACGTTTTGTGTCGGGATTTTAGCCGGGCATTACCGCTCATTGTCGGGAAGTCTTATTCCGGCTGTCGTTTTACACATGCTGGCAAATATGGGCGGACTTATAGGGGGAATAATATACGGTATAATTAAGGTTATTACGACAGGTATGCCTCCGGGGATGTAACAAAAAATCATCAGACTGTTAAGGATAAAAATTGTAGTAAAAAATTTCAGAGGGGGATGAAAGAATTGTTTCTAACCTCTGCCGAAAATGTATTATAGGAATAAACTGAAAAAACAAATCGGGTAATATTATGATTCTCTCAACAGTGAAAACCGATTCGGGTACAACGGCACACATTCATTTAAGGAACGGATTGGTACCGGTTCAATTGCTTAACGAAAGTTTTCACTTAAACTTCCCCACCGATTTATTTTCACTAATTCAATCCGGAAGGATAAAAGAATTACAAGATTGGCTCGGCTCAATCGATCAATCACAACTGATTGTTATCCCTATCGATAAAAGTAAATATGAACCGCTCTATCGCCAACCGCGCAAAATTTGGGGAATCGGATTAAACTATAAAGAACATGCGGCTGATTTGAATGAAGTTTCACCAACCGATGAACCGGCAAGTTACATGAGACCCGATACTACTATCATCGGGTACGGCGATGAAATACAAATTCCTCTTCAATCAAATAACGTAACTGCTGAGGCAGAATTGGGAATCATCATCGGGAAGAAATGTAAAAATGTTGAAAGAGAAAATTGGCTGGATGTTGTGGCCGGTTTTACCACAATTCTTGATATGACGGAAGTTGATGTTCTCAAAAAAAATCCTCGCTTTTTAACACGTTCGAAATGTTACGATACATTCTTCAGCTTCGGTCCAACTCTTGTTACTCCAGATGAGATTGAAGATGTTATGAAATTAAAAATAGCGACAATCATCAATGGAAAAGTCCAGGCGGAAAATGTTGTATCGAACATGACATTCCCGCCGGATTATCTCGTATCGTTTCATTCTAAAGTCATGACCTTCCTCCCCGGTGATATAATTTCAACAGGTACACCGGGAGCAACTCCAATAAAACATGGGGATACAGTTGAATGCAGAATAACAGGATTCTACCCACTCATAAATAACGTTGTTGATCTTAAAACGGCAATTAGTTTTTGAAATATTGCAGCAGCTCTTTGTTTTTATTCGTCTTATTAAACTCTAATTTTAGGTTACTATGAAAATGAACAATGCAAAAAAGCAAATCACGACTTTCGTCATCCTTTTCACAACTTTCAGTATAATTGTCTACACTCTTTTCCTTACCGGTTTTATAAAACATGGATTTAATTTGTGGATAATGTGGTGCCCCGGAGTTGCAGCAATCATCACAAGATTAATTCATCAGAGAAATCTTCGAAATTTCGGTTGGGGTTGGGGAAAGACCAGATATCAAGCAGCCAGTTATTTTCTCCCGCTATTGTTAGCATTAATTGTTTATGGTATAGTATGGTTAACCGGTTTGGGAGAAATCTCTGTTGAGAACTTCACAAATTCTATTGCCAAGTTCTTCGGATTAACAGAACCTCTTTCATTATTACCATCGTTTCTAATCCTCGCTTCAATTATAATTTTTTTATCTGGGATCGCTGCATTTGGAGAGGAAATCGGTTGGAGAGGACTTTTAGTTCCTGAATTAGCTAAACTCACCTCTTATACTAGAGTATCGCTTATCTCGGGCGCCGTCTGGGCTGTGTGGCATATACCCGGAATCCTTTTTGTCGGTTATACCAGCGGTATAACAGCATGGTTTACTATTCCATGTTTCGCTGTGATGGTTATTTCGGCTTCATTTGTTTTTACATGGTTAAGATTAAAGTCCGGCAGCGTTTGGACGGCGGTTATCCTACATACAACTCATAATCTTTTTATCCAAGGATTTTTTGATGTGCTGACTGTCGATACCGGTAACACAAAATATATTACTACCGAGTTCGGAATCGGTTTGGCAATTGCTTATGCAGTTGCAGCTTTTATTTGCTGGAAGAAAAGGAATGAATTGGCTTAATAATTCACTACAATTTTATTTATCAGACTCTATTTTTTTTCTTTGGAATGTTATGCCATTCTTTTATAATTAAATATCAATTTACGGAGAAGTTTTGGACAACATTACTATTAGAGATCTTCTATATTCGGAGGTAGAATTAATCCGATACCTTCAGCCAAAAGGATGGAGCGATATTACTTTCTATTTTAGAATGTACACACGATGCGCTTTTTGTTACCCGATTGCCGCTGTTCAAAACAGCAGAATTATCGGAGTAGCTACGGGAATTAAAAACAAAGATACGGGTTGGGTTGCACACGTAATCGTATCTCCCAACCATTACCGTCACGGCATTGGTCAAATGCTCACAGAACATGTAGTAAAAAATTTGGACAGCCTCGGTTGTAAAACCCAGTTGTTAATTGCCACACAAATGGGAGAAAAGTTATACGAAAAATTAGGATTCAGAACTTCAGGTACTTACAAATTTTTCAAACCGAAACAGATACAGGTAAAAAAAGTATCGAAGAATATCAGGCAGTTAAAATATGACGAACGTGACGAAATTTTAGCGCTTGATGAAAAAATATCGGGAGAATTTCGTAAACACATGCTCGAAATGTTTTTAAAAAACGGATGGATTTATATTGATCCCGACACAAATAAAATCAAAGGCTATTTTTTACAAGAACTTGGCGAAGGATCGATAATTGCCACAGATGAGCAAGGGGGAACGGAATTATTGGAGTTTAAGCATCACCTTGGTCCTATGAAGACTACTATACCCGACAAAAACAAAACAGCGGAAAAATTCTTACTTAACAACGGATTCGAAGAATATCAAACGGCGCCGAGAATGGTTCTGGGTAAAGAAGTAGATTGGAAACCAGAATGTGTATACAGTAGAATTGGTGGCCATTACGCATAATCTTTGGATTATAAAATGAAGACAAAATTAACAATAACTTTCTTATGTATTTTATTTACAGTAAAAATTTACACACAGGTCCCAGAGGGATTTGTCGATGTTAGCAAATATATTCCTTCCATTATCCTGGATATGCGGTACGTAAACACGCATAATTTCCTCGGCGTACCCGTCGATGGATATAATGCTCCGAAATGCTATCTCACTAAAGAAGCTGCATTGGCTCTTAAAAAAGTTCAGGATGAATTGACAACTTTCGGATTATCGCTAAAAATTTATGATGGTTACCGCCCCCAGCGAGCTGTCGACCATTTCGTTCGCTGGGCTAAAGCATTGGATGATACTTTAACTAAACGTGAATTTTATCCAACCGTCGATAAGAAAGATTTATTCCGCGACGGATATATCTCAAGTAAATCGGGACACAGCCGCGGCAGCACCGTGGATTTGACAATAGTTTCTCTTCCCCTGTCCGAACAGGAAAGTTATTCTGAAGGCCAAAAGCTGTGCGAATGTTATCTCCATGCTGAAAAGAGATTTAAAGACAACAGTATAGATATGGGAACAGGTTTTGACTGTTTTCATGAAAATTCATGGACTCAAAGCGAAAATATTAATGCTGAACAGCGTGCCCATAGAATGCTGTTAAAGACAATAATGGCAAAGTATGGCTTTAGAAATTATGAGAAAGAATGGTGGCATTATACATTAATTAATGAACCGTATCCCGACACATATTTTAATTTTGCGATTGATTAAAGTATGTTAGGTTTTATTCAATGAATAATTAAGACTTAGTCCAACATCAGGGTAAAACTCAATAACTGATGAATTGAGAGATTCA
>CAZKNM010000097.1:0-3780 GCA_964554135.1 uncultured Melioribacteraceae bacterium | reverse complement strand
TATAGCAGGTTGGCTTGCCGGTAAAATTATGAAAGGCAAAGTATTCGGCTTATGGTTAAACATGCTGATTGGTGTTATTGGTGCTTTTATCGGTAGTTTTCTTTTCAAGTTATTGAATATTGAATTCTATGGTTTAGTCGGCTTTGGTATTGGAGCTTTAATAGGTGCAATAATACTCTTATGGTTGATCGGTTTATTCAAAAAGAAATAACAGGCTTAGGAATATTCCCATCAAAATATTATTCCCAGACACTCAACTTTTTTCATTCATTCGGAGAAGTTGGGTGTTGTTAAACTTCCCGATCTTTTCGGAATAAAAAAAGCCCGACTTCATTAAGAAGTCGGGCTTTTTGTTTTAAGTAATTATTTATTTGGTAACTATCTCAAGTCGTTTCATAACAGAAAAGATAAATGCTGCCGAAGCCAAACAACAAACAACGAAGACAGCCCAAACATGCCATACTTCAACAGAAACCCACATAGTACTTCCGACAAATAATAATTGGCTACCAAGTGCAGTTGCTGCAAACCATCCACCCTGCATAAGTCCTTGGTATTTCGGTGGGGCTACTTTAGATACGAACGATATCCCCATAGGACTCAGGAATAATTCTGCTATCGTTAAAATAAAATATGTGTTAATAAGCCAGTATGGAGAAACCCTATCTGGAGAAGGCTGACCTGCAAGATCTGCGGGTGATACGACATTCATTGAACCGAGAATTAAAAATGCAAATCCGACAGCAGCTAAGATCATACCCATGCCTATCTTTCTTGGTGTTGAAGGTTCTTTATCCTTCTTCCTCATTAATCCGAATAGATAAACTACAACAGGTGTGAGCACAACAATGAATATCGGATTGAACTGTTGAAATACTTCCGCTTCAATTATGTTCTCGACAGAGAATCCGTTGTAGAATAAATATGCGATGTAACTGCCCGCAACCAGAAGAACAGCACCTATCACTCTATGTAAAGCTTTCGAACTTTTCTTTATTAAAAATACGAGACCGAATACAGCAGCAAGTACGGCTAGAAATGACGGCAGATAGAAAAATAAATAAGTAAACGGTTCGACCGTTTTTGCCGTATAATCCCGTGCAAAATAGGTAAGTGTCAATCCGTTTTGATGGAAAGACATCCAGAAGAAAATGACAACCAGAAAAACAAGTCCCAATGCAGTAAATCTTTTCTTTTCCTCCTCTTTGGATATTTCCAGGACGGTTTCACCTTTTGCAACTTGAACTCTCCTATCAGGCAAGTGGTTCTTAAAGAAGAAATAAATTACTAAAGAAATAAGCATTGCAATGGCTGCGATACCGAAAGCGTAATTATAGCCGGTTGAAAAAACGTCAATGTACTGCTGTGCGAATGTGTGTAGATCCGTAACAACAGTACCAGTAGCTGTGTTTGCCAAATTCTGCAGTTGTGAAGTTTCATGTATTGTTCCGGCAATCATCTGGTTACAGAGCGCCGGTAGGTCGGGATCGTATGCAAATCCGTGAGCACCTAGATACCATGAACGAACAGCGCTTGCCGCATTAGGGGCGAAGAATGCACCGACATTGATGCCCATATAAAAGATACTGAAAGCACTGTCTCTTAATTTCGAATATTGCGGTGCGTCGTACATTTGTCCGACTAAAGCTTGAAGATTTCCCTTAAACAATCCGTTGCCGAAAGCAATAGTCAATAAACCGATCAACGCAAAAATCAAAGTCATTCCAGGTATTGCCATCAAAACGTATCCGACAAACATTATCACAATACCGATCATTATAATTCCTTTGTAATTCTGGGTTCTATCTGCAATAAAACCACCGAGTAAAGCAAGTCCATAAATCAAGAAGTAGAATACACTGTAAATCACTCCTGCATTATCAGCCGCAAGATTAAATCTCGCCTGCAGAAACATCACCAGTATCGCCATCATAGTGTAAAAACCGAATCTTTCCCCCATGTTGGCAAAGAAAGCGACGTATAATCCTTTTGGATGTCCTTTAAACATATCTCTCCTTTGGATTTGTAAGTAAAGAATAGTTCATTTTAATAAAAAATTGAAAATTGATTGACAATTTAATAAAACAATTTGATTGAACAACACAAAAATTCATCCCAGTTATAAAATATTAAAAACTTCGGGATAAAAATAGTTTGTTCTATTCTGAATTCTTTGAATATAATACTAACATCCAATTCCTAACATTTAATATTGGTAATATCTGTTTTGACATATTTATTATAGCAACCTTATTAAATCCCAAAAAAGAATTGTTTCATAAGATTGCTAATGTTGAACCATTTAGATAATTTTATTGCAGCTAGTTTTATCCTATTTTTCATAACTAATACACTAGAAATTAGTTCGATTAGATTAAAACACGCCGACAATTTTTCTAAAGAGGGACAAAATGAAGATGTCGGTTTCACTCCTGCCGATGATTCTTTTACTTTATTCATCTCTTTATTATTCTCAAAACAGGCCTGCATGGTTTGATGAGACTGGAGTTTACCGGAATTGGATGACGAGAGAGAATGCTGCAATATTCGATAGTAAAATCCGTACATCCGGAGTAGCTGCATGGGGAACCTGGTTTACATTAACACTTGGAGAACAAACCTTAAGAGAAGAAATAGCATTTCATAAAGTACAAGGAAAATTTTACATTGCCAGTCTCACATTCGGTAACATAAGTGCTTCGGATACTGTGTACTATCCTGTCGGCAGTATTGCCGGTAGAAACGTGAACGGAAATGTGAACTACCCGTTCGAACGTGTTACGGCAAGTATGTGCAGTCCTACCTGGATAGAAGCACAGAAAAATTATCTTAAAAAAATTGTCGATGCCGGTGCCGATGGAGTTCTATTCGATGATATGAATCTTGATATGGAATATACTTTTGATGATTACTCTATGACGGCATTCCGAACTTACCTTAAGAATAAGTATACACAATCCGAACTTCAAAATTTATTCAACATAGGAGACATCGATAATTTCAATTACCGGAATTGGATTATAACAAACGGTCAACTAAACACTTGGTTAAATCTTCCTCTTGACGGACTAAAAGAAGAGTTTTGGGAATTTAAAATCGGGATCAATAGAACCGCATTCAAAGAAATTACAGATTATGCGAAACAATATGCTTGGGATACATATCAGAAAAATTTTACTGTGAGCTGTAACGTGTTCTACGGAAGTATCAGCGATTTCGACATTTACTTCGATCTTATTGATTACCCTGTAGGGGAAGCACATCTTTTCGGTAAAACTTATCAAAGAACCAGATTCGGACCAACCTCTTCAACAGGATACGAAACACATGACTACTTGGCGTTGACGAATAAAATCAGAAGGTCGATAAACGACTGGCCTGTACTCCCCCTTTGTGAACCTGAGGGATACAGTTATCTAAATTACCCTGCACAAACAAGTAATCTCATAAAAACAATTTTTGCAGATGCTTATGCTTCAAAAGGATTAGTGCTTCTGAATTCTATGTTTGACTGCTTTGATAATGACCAACTGATCTTTAATGCAATTAGCTATGATTATGATGCCGCCGGAAGATATGCAAACTTTATTTATGCAAATCCGGAACTGTTCCATAACATTTCATTCACTCCACGAATCGGTTTAATTTATTCTATGAGTTCTCTCAACCGCAAAACTTTTTTTGAATCAAACGGACTTCCGATTACATCATTTTATGGTACCGGTGAATTCCTGATAGATCACAGTATCCCATTCGATGTTATATTCGCACCAGAAACAC
>CAZKNM010000096.1:0-10087 GCA_964554135.1 uncultured Melioribacteraceae bacterium | reverse complement strand
AGCCTAAGCGGATACTGGGCAGACGGGAACTCTTTCAATATCAATTTTCTTGATTATTGGAACTCTGGTTATTATGAAGCAATTACAATATATGCAAACTGCAAAATTAAGTTTTCAGAAAGATCAGGTTATGATTGTTCACGATGCTTATATTTTGGGAGAGCAGGTAGAGTCTTTAAAAAACGAATTACTCCAAAATCCAAATATAATAAGCATCACAGCGACAGGTTATTTACCTGTTACTTCTAATAGGACATTAAACGGAGTCAATCCGGAAGGTATATACGATGCAGATGGGACATTGGTACAAACATGGTGGGTGGATTTCGATTATGCTAAAACAATGGGAATGGAAATCATTCGCGGAAGAGATTTTTCACCTGCTTTCTCAACAGATTCCTCTGCTGCAATTGTTAACGAGGCTGCTGTAAAATATTTTGGATGGGATAACCCGATTGGAAAACATATCTATAAAAGAATATCAATTGACACTGCGCCCTTTGATTTTCGGGTTATTGGAGTAGTCAATGATTTTCATTTCGAATCACTAAGAGATAATATCGGGCCTGTTGTGTTATGGATAGGTTCTTCACCCGATCTCATTTCTCTTAGATTAAAAACAGAAAACATACAGAATGCAATTCATCAAATTGAGCAAACTTGGAAACGATTTACATCAGGGAAACCGTTTGAATATTCTTTTATGGATGAACGGTTTGATGCGATGTATCGGACTGAGCAAAGATTAAGTGAAATATTTAGCATTTTCTCGTGTTTGGCTATTTTAATTGGATGTCTTGGTTTATTCGGACTTATCTCCTTTGTTGCAGAGCAAAGAAAAAAAGAAATCGGTATCCGAAAAGTAATGGGTGCAGGTTCTGCAAATATTTTCTATTTGGTTGCAAAGGAAACAATCAGATTGGTTTTTATTTCCATACTGATAACCTCTCCAATTGCTTTCTATTTCATGAACTCATGGCTGCAGGACTTTGCTTATAGAATTGAAATCAGTATCTGGATATTTCTACTAGCAGGATTGGTAACGCTGCTGATTTCTATCATTACAATTAGTTATCAATCACTAAAGACAGCTTTGACCAATCCGGTTGAGTCTTTGCGAACTGAATAGTTAGCAAAGACGAGATCCCGCCAAGCGGGATAGACACTTTGAAATATGAATAGTAAAAATAATAGACGAGCTTATATTGAAAGAATTAACAAAGATCGAAGAAATATTACTGCTGGCAATTTGGCGGTTGAAAAAAGACGCATACGGCGTTAAGATACGCCAACATGTGTCGACCGTTATCAACAAAGATTTTTCATACGGCCATCTTTACGATGCTTTAAGCCAATTGGAGAAAAAAGAATTTGTGATGCGTGAACTTGGAGAAGTACTTCCCAACCAGCGTGGCAGACGAAAAAACATTTACTCGGTAACAGAACTCGGTTTTAAAGCATTGGATAAAGCGCGCGAAGTAAATGAAACAATTTGGGATGGAGTGCCTCGTTTTGCTTTAAATAATAGGGGCAGTAATGAATAACAAGCAACCGCCTCGAATAGCAACGTGGTTGATTAAGTTATTCGCACCGAATCATCAACTAGATCTGTTGATCCACAATTTCGAAGATGAATATTATGACCTCTACGAAGAGAAAGGAAAGATTATTGCCGATACATGGTATTGGCTGCAGACTATCAGATCTTTACCAAAACTTATAAAATCTTCAATTTACTGGGGGAGCGAAATGTTTAAAAATTATTTCAAGATAGCTTTCAGAAATATTAGAAAACACAAAGGATTTTCATTTATCAATATCGCCGGTCTCGCTATAGGTATTGCATGCAGTATTCTGATTTTTCTTTATGTGAACTACGAAATGAGCTACGATAAATTTCATCTAAATGGAGATAGAATTTTTCGATACGCGTCGAGGATTCAAATTGGAGACGTAAAAATAAATCAAACTTACTCATCATCTGCAACATTCATAAAAGCGCTTGAGGATTTTCCCGAAATTGAGACCGGTGTAAAAACTATGCAATTGGGTGTAACACCAATCTCATATGGATCAAAGACTTTTAATGAGAATAGA
This sequence comes from uncultured Melioribacteraceae bacterium, assembly GCA_964554135.1. GTDB lineage: Bacteria > Bacteroidota > Ignavibacteria > Ignavibacteriales > Melioribacteraceae > CAZKNM01. Next base: position 7,990 of record CAZKNM010000096.1, on the reverse strand, counting down.
ATTCTTGCCGTTGACTCTACATTTTTTGATGTGTTCACCTTTAACATGATTAATGGACACTCCCCAACAGCTTTAATACAACCTAATACAATGGTCATCACTGAAGAGACCGCCTTAAAATATTTTGGTAGAGTTGATGTAATCGGCGAACAATTAAATGCGAGGTTCTCATCAGGTGAGCCCCCTGTTGCATTTGATATTACAGGTGTTTCGGAGACCGTGCCGGTTAATTCACACTTCCATTATGATATTCTGGTTTCATCAGAGACATTCCCTGCCATAATTAATAATCCCGAGTGGGATGCAAATAACTTTAGATCATATTATCTATTAAAGTCAGGTGTCTCTCACAAACTAATTAATGATAAGCTAAAAGAATTTACACGCAAGTATTTAATGGGAGAAGAGAAATATGATCAGTGGATAGCAAAAGGAAATTATTGGGAAAACTTTTTGCAGCCCCTTACGTCCATACATTTAACCTCAGATATGCGCGGGGAGTTTGAGGCAAACGGGAATAAAAACTATGTATACATGTTTCTAATCATAAGCATAATAATTTTGCTCATCGCCTGCATAAATTTTATGAATCTTTCCACTGCAAAGTCTTCCCTCAGAGCAAAAGAGGTGGCTCTCCGTAAAGTGGTTGGATCCGACAAGAAAAATCTTATTCTGCAGTTTCTAAGTGAATCTGTAGCACTAAGTTTTATTGCCCTCGCATTTGGAATACTGATTGTTGAATTACTTCTCCCGGGATATAGAAATCTTATAGGCCGACCTATTGAACTCGATTACTTTGATAACCCGGTTGTAATTCCGGCATTATTTACGCTCGGAATTTTCATAGGTGTTTTTTCAGGTTCATATCCTGCATTTTTTCTCTCATCATTCAAGCCGGTATCTGTAATGAAATCAAAAACGGGGGATAGTAAACGAGGTTCAACATTAAGAAATGTATTAATAATAACTCAATTCTCCATTTCGATTTTTTTAATTATCGGAACTCTTATTGTTTTTCAACAACTAAATCATATACAGAACATAAAATTGGGATTTGATAAAGAGCATGTACTGGTTGTACACAACGCGAACAATTTGGATAAAAATGTAGAGGCATTTAAGGAAAAAGTAAGAGGATTAAGCGGTATCACAAACGTATCAGGTTCAAGCATTTTACCCGGCGGAGGATTAGGATTTGGTAACACAGGATTCAAAGAAGTTGGAAGCGATAATAAAATCAATCTGAATATTGGTATCTGTGATTACAATTATATCAACACATTAGATCTGGAGTTAGCAGCAGGCAGATTTTTCTCTGAAAGGCATGTAACTGATAACTCTGCTGTTATACTGAACAGTAAGGCGGTTGAATTATTGGGGTGGGAGAATCCAATCGGTAAGAGAATAAGTCATTCTTATTTTAGCGAAAATCCTTTTACGGTGGTAGGAGTTGTAAGGGATTTTTATTACGAATCGCTGCATCAGGAAATTAAACCAATGGCGCTCTTTTTGACTGGCGGAACATTCAACTGGTTTGCGCAAAATTATGTATCTATTCGAATTGCGTCTGAAAATCCGGGCAGTATAATTGATAATGTTGAAGCCAATTGGAACAGCCTTGCATCAGGTATACCATTTGAGTATTCGTTCCTCGATGAAGATTATGACAATCTATATGCGAAAGAACAACTTGTTAGCCGACTATTTACAATTTTCTCGATACTAACAATTTTTATCGCGTGCTTGGGCTTATATGGTTTAGCTTCTTTCATTGCTGAAAGAAAAACCAAAGAGATTGGTATACGTAAAGTCTTGGGGGCTTCGATATCAAATGTGTTTGTCAATTTGGTTAAACAATTTACAAAATGGGTACTAGCGGCAAATATTATTGCCTGGCCGATCGCCTATTACGTGATGAGCATATGGCTGGAAGATTTCGCCTATCGAATTGATATCGGTATTTTTACATTTCTACTTGCGGGCGCAATCGCATTTATCATTGCACTTCTTACCGTCAGTTATCAATCCGTAAAAGCTGCAACATTAAATCCGGTTGATACAATTAAATATGAATAATATTTACGAAAATATACATTGAGGTTACTTTGAAAGAGCTAACAAAAATTGAGGAAATATTACTGCTGGCAATTTGGCGGTTGAAAAAAGACGCATACGGCGTTAAGATACGCCAACATGTGTCGACCGTTATCAACAAAGATTTTTCATACGGCCATCTTTATGATGCCCTAAGCCAATTGGAGAAAAAAGAATTTGTACAGCGCGAGCTCGGTGAAGTTCTCCCCAATCAAAGAGGCAGAAGAAAGAATATTTACTCGGTAACCGAGCTTGGCTTTGCAGCATTGCGAAAAGCGCGCGAAGTAAACGAAGCAATATGGGATGGAATTCCCAGGTTCGCTTTTAATAACAGAGGCGATAATGAATAATCATCACCCACCAAGAATTGCTAGGTGGCTTGTAAAATTTTTCTCTGGTGATGATCAAGCAAATTCAATGATCTACAGCTTCGAAGAAGAATTTTACATCATTGCAAAAGAACAAAACATTACTCGTGCAAGGATGTGGTACTGGATCCAGGTAATCAAATCAATGCCTAGGTTTACTAAATTTTCAATTTGCTGGGAGGCAACAATGTTTAAAAACTATTTAAAAACTGCTTTAAGAAATATAAAAAAACATAAGGGATATGCATTCATCAATATTACGGGCTTGGCAGTCGGTTTGGGAATCTGTTTGTTAATCCTCCTTTTTGTATTTGATGAGTTCAGTTACGACAAATACCATGATAACGCAGACAGAATTTATAGAGTTGAAAGACAGGGCACATACCAAGGAAAAGAATATCATACTCCTGTCACTCCCCATCCTATGGGACCTGCGCTTGTACGGGATTATCCTGAAATCAAGGCTGCCGTCCGATTTGACTACAATGATATACCGATCAAAGATTGGAACAATCAATCCAATGAAGAAAGAATTTACTTTACGGATAGTAATGTCTTCGAAGTATTCTCATTCAAATTACTCAAAGGGGATCCGGCAACCACTCTGGTCGAACCAAACTCAATTATTCTCACAGAGGAGATGGCACAAAAATATCTTAATACTAAAGATGCCCTCGGGAAAATATTAACCGTAAAATGGGGTGAAAAAGATATCAGCTTCAATGTAACTGGAATAATGGAAATAATTCCGATGAATTCTCACTTAAGAACCGATTTCTTTGCTTCCTACTCAACACTTGATAATCTTTATGGACCAGAGAGATTGGGAACTTGGTTAAGCAACAGTATATATACTTATATCCTCCTTGATAAGAATGCTGACATAGCAGAATTGAATAAAAAATTAACGAGCTTTATCGAGAAATATCTGGGACAAACTTACCGGCAGGTTCTTGGTCCAAACATAAACTTGAATGAAATAATCCAACTGCATCTTCGCCCATTAACCGAAATATATCTTTATTCCAACCTTGAGTTTGAACCTGGTGCAACAGGCGACATTAAAACGGTTCTAATATTTCTAGCAATTTCAATTTTAATTCTATTGATAGCCTGTATAAATTTCATGAATCTTTCAACGGCAAGATCGGCAAGCCGTGCAAAAGAAGTCGGATTGAGAAAAGTCGTAGGTGCAACAAGGAATTACTTGATAAAACAATTTTTAGCGGAGTCCATTCTTTTAACCGCGGCGTCGTTAATAATAGCAATATTTTTTGTATTGCTGCTTTTGCCTGCGTTCAATTCATTCACGGTAAAAGAAATGTCATTCAACTTTTTTAAAAGTCCATTGTTACTTGTAGGATTACTTGGGATAGCTGTAGTAGTTGGAATAGGGGCGGGTATATACCCCGCGTTTTATCTTTCTGCTTTCGAACCGGCTCAGGTCTTGCAGAAAACTCAACAGTCGGGAAGCAAGGGCGGCTCTACGCTGCTAAGGAAGGGATTGGTAATTTTTCAATTCTCTATTACGATAATTTTACTGGTCGGAACTTTTATAATAATGAGCCAGATGAATTATTTGCACAATAAAAAACTGGGGTTCAATAAAGAGCATGTAATTGTTGCCTCTGTTAATGACGCAAACACTTTATCAAAAATTGAAACACTAAAAAATAACCTTAAACAAAATCCCGATATAATAAGTGTAGGTGCTTCCGGTCGCGTGCCCGGGAATAAAAGCTGGAGCGATACCGTCTTCCGTAGGGAAGGATGGACGGAGAATGAAATACTTATTGTTCGTCATTTTGCCGTTGATGAAGATTTCGTACCTACTCTCGGGATGGAATTAGTCGCCGGGAGGAATTTTTCAAGAGAATATTCTACAGATAGAGAATCTAGCATAATACTTAATGATATTGCGGTAAAACAATTTGGATGGGCTACGCCGGAAGAAGCAATTGGCAAGAAAGTTTTTTTAATGACGAGTGCAACCGATAATATTACTATGACGGTTATCGGCGTACTAAAAGATTTTCATTACAAATCACTCCACCAAGCTATTGAGCCTTTGGGTATTTATCAAAATCCAGAATACATAAATTATTTATCAATCAGAATTAAAGGAAAAAATATCGACAAAACGACTTCATTTATTGAGAAGAAATTTAGGGAAATTTCTCCTTCTTCCGACTTTGAGTACTCCTTCCTCGATGAAAATTTTAACAAGCTTTACCAGTCCGACGAAAGGATGCAGCAATTGTTCGGCTATTTTTCCGGTTTCGCTATTTTCATTGCGTGTCTCGGTCTATTCGGTTTGGCAGCTTACGTAACGGAAAGAAGAACAAAGGAAATCGGTATCCGTAAAGTAATGGGAGCTTCGGTAAAACAAATTATATTTTTATTATCAAAAGAATTTGTAAAATGGGTAACAATTGCAAATATTATTGCATGGCCTGTTGCTTGGTTGTTAATGAGCGATTGGCTTCAGGGATTTGCATATAGAATCGAATTGAATATTTGGCCTTTCATAATTGCGGGGATTACTGCAATTATAATTGCTATTTCAACGGTTATGTATCAATCGGTCAAAGCTGCCATCTCTAATCCTGTTGATTCTCTTAAGTATGAATAGCCTACATTAGGAGGGATAATATTCCCTCCCTAAAAACTACTTCGCCCACCACACGAGATTTTCGCATACTTATAGATAATTTGAATTGAAAAAGCGATTTATTATAATACAATATCAATTAACAATCGGTATGTACAATCTCTGATCCCGACATAACATATTTCGAGAAGATTCGAGAGTCAAACGAAGAAGCATTTTCAATATTATTCAGAAAATACTATGAACCTCTTTATCACTTTGCAGGTCGTTTTATAAGAGATCCTCAGTTTGCCGAGAATGCGGTGCAAGACGTTTTTGTGAAAATTTGGATATTAAGAGATCAGCTAGAAATTAAAACGAACGTAAAAGCTTATTTATATGCGGCAGTCAAAAATCACCTGTTGAATATTCTTAAGCAGGAGAAAAAACTCTCATCAATTGATGATTTTTATCATTTCTCAAATGACTCTTGCGAATCTCCTGAGAGTGATCACTTAAAAGACGAAACTAGGCAGGCTGTGCTGAAGGCAATAGAAGAATTACCTCCAAAATGCAAAAAGATTTTTATGATGCATAGATATGATGACTTGAAGTATCACGAAATAGCAGATATTCTCGGAATATCAATAAATACAGTAAAAACACAGATAAAAAGGGCGCTTAAAACTTTGCATAAAAAATTAGAGTATTTGGTTGCCTTATTATTGGTATTATTCATTAAATAAGTTACTAAATGATGTCACCCCAAAATTCATATTGTTTGTCAACATTAAGGGGAGTTTTCAACACTCGAATCGGTGAGATAAAATGGCAGTAAATGAGAACTGGGAGCTGCTCCTAAAATATCTCGATAACGCCCTTTCGGAGGAGGAACTTCAAAAAATTGAAGAGCTGCGGCGAAAAAATCCGAAACTCGATAAGGAAATCTCTCTGATTGAAAAAATTCGTCAAGTACCTCTCATTCAACTCCCTCTTCCAGATGTTGATAAAGCATTAATTAGCGTCAAAGAAAAGATTAAGCAGCAGTCTGAAACTCAAACAAGTTCCAACATATATAAACTTAAAACCTCCACCTATAATGATAATTTCATCGGATACATTCTTCGTTCGAACATTTTAAAAACTGCAGCAGTCTTTTTAATGTTTGTGGTCGGTGTTTATGTAATTTTCAAATTCTATTCAGAACCAGATTTCAAAACAATAGCAGTCAAAAATGTTGAACAACAGGATGTTACCCTGCCGGATGGATCCATAGTTAAACTTGATGCCGGAAGTCAATTCAGATACCCTCCAAAATTCTCCGACGATAAAAGAGAGGTTTACCTAACGGGTGAAGGATATTTCACGATTACACCGGATCCGCGAAAACCTTTTATGGTTCACACAAACAAGGCGTTGATAACCGTTCTTGGGACCCAATTTAATATTCGCGATTGGGAAGATGCAGAAAAAACAATCCTCGCCGTTGCAGAAGGCCAGGTTTCTTTCAAATCAATAAATGAAACTGCAAATAAAAATGACGTTATTGTTTCCAAAGGAGAAGTAAGCTTTATAAAAGGTGACCAACCTCCCACACTTCCAGCCGAAACCGATATTAGCCAATATGTTTCATGGATTTATAGAGAAATGAGTTTCCAGAATGTAGCACTAAATGAAGTGCTGGGTCAAATTAGCAGATGGTACAACATTGAATTCGAATTACCTGATGAAGTTTACGAAGAAGAACGATTAACAATTTTTGTAAAGAACAAATCCCTTGATAATATTTTGGATCTGGTTTCACTAATAATGAATTTCCAATATAGAGTGGAGGGTAACAAGGTTATTTTTACATCAGCTAAATAAACCGATTAATTTTTTACATTCTTCACCTATAAATAAGTTGAATATTTTTTAAATAATTCATAGTACCTTAATTTTTCCTAATCTATCTCATTATTCAGTAACTCTCCCCCCTTTTTGTTCCACCCTTGCCAAACCTCACACAAAACCATTGTCACCTTTTCCCCCTCAATAATTGTCTTAAAACAAAATGGGGGGAATGGAAACAATCGGGAAACGATGCATTATATGTCATATTTCTGTTAATTACTCCAAATCTGCTATGCATGTCTCGGGGGAATCCGGAAATTCCATTCTAACAAGCCGGTTCATTTATGTACCGGCTTTATAAACGTTTTGTATATTTATTGCTATAAACCAGTCATAGGGGGATATTGACGATGTTCCGAACAAAATATTTCATCTTACCGTTTATCGCGTTAATCACTTTTACGTTTTTCTCTAAATGTTCCGATAACGAATCCGTTACCCACAGTTCTCTCACAAGAGAGGTAATCGAAATTATTTCAGGTAATAACCAGAAAGGGCAAGGAGGTGAAGAATTAGCCGAGCCAATTGTGATAAGAGTAAGTGATATTGATGGAAATCCTGTAAACAATGTCGTAGTGAATTTCGAAATCGTCGAAGGCGACGGACACCTGAGAGAAAGCGTTCCATTCATTGCCACCGATCAAAACGGAACAGCTCAGGTACATTGGATAATCGGTTCAAGCTACAACGCTGTTGAATTGACTATAACAAATTCACGTTTCGAGATCGACCCTGTTTATATTTACGCCGAAGGGGAAAATCCAACAGGATTGAACAGAACCCGTACGCTCACCAGCATTGTAAAACATGCTGATGCTCTTTTTGAAATTACATTTTACGGAGATTACTCGGCACTTATGGATCAAATAAATCAAAGCATGATAAATGCACTCGGCGGTACATCCGGTAATATGGATAAAATAGAATTTAATTGTTCCGTCTTCGCTACCTATGGGGATCCCGCAAACATTTTATTCGGGAGAAGTTTCGACAATCCCTATTCTTTCGGCAGGTGTACAACAATGCTTTGCCGTTTTAATCCGCC